>JAQGMN010000379.1 GCA_028292345.1 Polaromonas sp.
TGTTGCCCGGCCCGAGCACCAGCACCCGGTCGCCGGCCTTGACGCCGCCCGTGCGCACCGCCTCATGGCTCACGGTCAGCGGCTCGGTCATGGCAGCCACCTCGGCGTCCACTCCGGCAGGAATGACGACGCAGTTGCGCGCCGGTACCAAGGTGTACGGGGCAAAGCCGCCGTCCCGCATCACGCCGATGCCGCGCCGGCTGATGCACGCGTCAGGGTTGCCAGCCTGGCAGGCGCTGCAGTGGCCGCAGACTACTGACGGCCTCACCGCCACCAACTGGCCAGGCTCCAGACCGCTCACGCCCTCGCCCATGGCCGCGACAACGCCGCTGAATTCATGGCCCACTGTGACGGGCAGGGCCGGTGCCAGAAAATGGTAGCTGGCGGTCCATTCATCGATGTGCAGATCGGTGCCGCACACGCCGGCAGATTTGACCTTGATCAGCACTTCTCCAGCCGACGGGGGCGCTGGATGCGCAACGTCCTGAAGATCGAGACCCTGACCGGGTGTGAGTTTGCGAAGGGATTGCATGGGGCATGCCTGACGTAAAAAAAGGATTGCAGGAGTTTCAGCGATGGGCGAAGTTTCCTGCTTGAACGGGCATACGTCAAAGACTGATTTTGTATTCAAAGCATACTTATCAGTGATGGCAAAAGATATCAAGGAGGCAACCCATGGAACTGCGGCACTTGCGTTATTTCGTCAGCGCAGCCGAACTGGGCAGCGTCAGCCGCGCGGCTGAAAAGCTGTTCATCGCGCAGCCGGCGCTGTCGGCGCAGATTCGGCAACTCGAAGAAGAGGTGCGCGCGGCACTGTTCGTGCGCCTGCCGCGCGGCGTGCGGCTGACGCCGGCGGGCGAATCGTTTTTGGTTGACGCCAGGGCGATCCTGGCGCGCGCGCAGCAGGCGAGCGTTCGCGCGCGGGAAAAGCAGTCCGGCCAGCGCAGCACCTTGCGCCTGGGCTTGGTACCAACGGCCACCCATTCGGTGCTGCCCGGGCTGCTGCGCCGCGTGAGGGAGTTGGGACTGGCGGCAAACATCGAGGTGCGCGAGATGATCACCTCGCACCAGGTGCAGGCCCTGCGCAATGACGAGATCGACCTGGGCCTGGCGCGTCCGGGCGAAGGCAGCACGCCAGCGGAAACCGTGGCCGCCATTGACGACCCGTACTGCCTGGTGGTGCCAAGAGGCCACGCGCTGGCAGCCGGCGACGGGCCGCTGGACTTGAAGTGCGCCGCGCGGGAGCATTTCGTGGGCTTTTCGCGTTACCGCGAGGTGGACTACTTCGACCGCACGGCCGCGCTGTGCCAGGAGTCCGGCTTTGCGCCCGACATCCGGCACGAAGCCGGGCAGTTCGTCAATGTGCTGGCGCTGGTGGGCTGCGCTTTGGGTGTGGCCATTGTTCCGGCTTCCGCCGCTACGCTGCCATTTGGCGCGGTGGTGTTTCGCCAGTTAAAGGCGTCAAGAATCAAAAGTGAGTTGGTGATTTTGCGCTCGCCGCGCCTGGCGCTTGACGACTGGTCTGTGCAGATGGCGCAGCTGGCCGTGCAGGAGCTGCAAAGCCTGGGCGTGCGACTGAAAGCCGGCTTCCAGTAATCTGGCGTATCGAATCGATTTGCGTTTGATGGGCTGCTCGACCCAGCAACATGCCCGCGAGGCAGTCGGCGCCAGCATTTAGCGGTAGTTTGTTGAACCATTTCATCCCCTGTCTGTCCAAGTGACAGGAGGGTATACATCATGTCTGCTCTTCTTTCACGTCCTCCTGCACCGGGGCCACTGGAGGCCTTTGCGGTGCAGTTCGATCCCTTGCTCAAGACGCCGGCCCAGCGCCATGGCTTTCGCGCCTACTTGTCGGGCTTGCTGCTCCCGCGCGAGCGGTCCAAGACACTCACGGCGCTGGTCGGCGCCGAGCCGCTGGTCCAGGCGCAGGCGGCCGAGGTGCAGCGGCTGCAGTTTTTCCTCTCCGAGGCCGCCTGGGACGCTGAAGCGGTCAATGCCCGGCGCCTGACGCTGTTGCTCGCCGAGCCGGCCACGGCTCCATCGACCAACGGTGTGCTGATCATCGATGACACGGGGGACCGCAAAGAGGGCTGCGCCACCGACCATGTGGCGCGCCAGTACCTGGGCTCGGTCGGCAAAATCGACAACGGCATTGTGGCCGTGACCACACTGTGGGCTGACGAGGCGCGCTACTACCCGCTGCATGTGATGCCCTACACGCCCGAGAAGCGGCTGGCCGGGGGAAAGCAGGATCCGGCGTTTTGCACGAAACCGCAAATTGCACTCAACCTGGTCGAGCAGGCGCCAAGCCGCCGGCATCCCGTTTTGCGCCATCGTGGCGGACTGTTTTTATGGCGACAACAATGCGCTCGAGACCGCGCTGCTCAAGCGCGGCCTGCCTCATGTGTTGGCGCGCCGCGGCGCCGTTGGGCGCGGCTGGGCGCCGGCCGAGGCGGATCACTCTTTCAAGGACGCCGCGCAGGCGCTGCCGCTGAGTGCCTGGCAGCCCGTGATTCGCCGCTTTCGGGACGGTCACACCGAGCGCTGGTGGGCCGCCGAGCTCACGCTGTTCGGCTATGGGCCGGACCGGCCGGTGCGCGCCGTGTGCGCCACGACCGATCGGCGCGCGTTGCCCGCCCTGTCGACCTGGTACCTCACCACCAATTTGTCGCGCGAGCAGGCCCCGCTGGGCGAAGTCGTGCGGCTGTACGGATTGCGCAACTGGGTCGAGCAAAGCTACAAACAGATGAAGGACGAGCTTGGCTGGGCCGACTTCATGGTCCGAAGCGACCGGGCGATCCGCCGCCACTGGACGCTCGTGTGCTGCGCGTTTGCCTTTTGCTGGTGGCATCACGCGTTGCAAGCCGCTACGGGCGGCTCGCAGCTCGCTGGTATCGCCGAAGCGCCGCCCGAGGCGGGGAAAAAAAACCGGCCCCGTCAAGGCGCTGCCGTGCTGGCCGCGCCTGCTGCGCGCGGTGCGCGCCTGGCTGACCCCGGCGCATTGGCTGGCGCGCTGCTGGGCCGCCTGTGCCAGCGCGCCCCCGCCGGCCGAGCTTGCCGCGCTGCTCGGCGAGTTGAACGCCGGCCAGGGAATCAACCTTTATCTCCGCATTTAACAAACTACCGTTAAACCGTGAAATAGACCAAGGCCCTTCGCGCCGAGTTCGACCTCCCTGCGGGGCCAGACCCGCAGGCAGCTCGACACGCTGGCTCTGAAAAAGGACATCCCGCTGCACACCATGGCCTGAAGGCATGCCGCCAGCGCGGCCGGGCACATGGCTGACGAATGTCAAGGCAAAACGGGTTTGCATGCCGATCTTGTAATCATTTGCAAGATCGGCGCTTTAACTGCAAGCCCGGCCTTTACATTGAAGGCGTCAACCCAATGGAGACGCTCATGGAAAAGTGGATTGCCCCGCTTAAGGTGTTCAGTCATGTCGTGGTGCTCTTGATGCTGCTGGCCATTTTGTATGCTGCATTCATCTCGATCAAATACTGGTCGGGCATCAGCGTCTAGGAGGCCCGCCATGAACAAACGACAAACCCGCCTGTTCGCCATCGGCTCGTCGCTGCTGGCCGCCCTGGTGTTCGTTGGCCTGACCCTGGACAGCCACCGCCAGTTCGGCAAGCTCACGAATGCCGAGAACATCACGCCGGCCGTCTCGCGCGGCAAGGACGTCTGGCACAAGAACAACTGCATCAATTGCCACACCCTGTTCGGCGAAGGCGCCTACTACGCGCCCGACCTGACCAAGATCACCCAGCACCGGGGCGAGGCCTACCTGACGGCCTACCTGCAGGACCCGTCCAAGTTCTACGACGAGAACCGCCACCGGCGGCTGATGCCCAAACAGGACCTGAGCCCGACCGACATCAGCGACCTGATCGCCTTCATGGACTGGGTCAGCAAGGTGGACAACCAGGGCTGGCCGCCCCGGCCGATTCTGGTGACCGGCGCGTCGCTGCCGGGCTCTGACCTGGCAGCCGCCCAGCAAACCACGGGGGCTGGCGGTGCAGCGCCTCCGAACCCTCCGGGTGCGCGGCCTGTTACCGGCGACGAGAACCCCATGGCCCTGGGTGAGAAGGTGTTCCGCAGCGCGTCGCCGGCCTGCACCGCATGCCACTCGATCGCGCCGGGCGTGAACATGGCGGGACCATCGCTTTCCGGCATCTCGGCGCGCACCGAAAAGCTGCTGGCTTCGGGTGAATACAAAGGAAAGACCAAAGACCTTGCGGGTTATATCCGTGAAGCCATCGCCGAGCCCAGCGCGCATGTCGTACCCGGCCCGATGTACTCGGCCAATGGCGTGTCCTTCATGCCGACGACCTACGGCAAGGACCTGACGCCGGCGCAGATCGACCAGCTCGTCGCCTACCTGTCTTCGCTCAAGTGAACCCGGAGCGCACCACCCACCCCTATTTCCGCCGGAGACTCCCATGAGATACAAATCCCAAACCGTCGCCTACTGGTACTTTGCCGTGGCCATGGCGCTGTTCGGCTTGCAGCTGGTGTTCGGCCTGCTGTCGGCCGCCAAGTACCTGGGGCCCGACCCGCTGCTCTACATCCTGCCGTTCGACGTGACCAAGATGATCCACACCAATTTGCTGATCGTCTGGGTGCTGACCGGCTTCATGGGCGCGACCTACTGGATGGTGCCTGACGAGTCGCGCACCGAGCTTTACAGCACCAGGCTGGCTTATATCCAGCTGGTGCTGTGGACGCTGATGGGCGTGGCCACCGTGGTCGGCTACCTGTTTCGCTACGGCACCGGCAACAAGCTGCTGGAGCAGCCGCTGCCGTCGAAGATCGTCATCGTCATCGTGATGCTGATGTTCCTCTACAACGTCGCCATGACCATCAGGAACTCCGGCCGCTTCACCACCACCGAGGGCGTGCTGATCGGCGGACTGGGGCTGGCCGCCCTGCTCTACTTGCCGGCGCTGCTGGAGTACGAGAACTACACCGTGGCCATCTTCTACCGCTGGTGGACGATTCACCTGTGGGTCGAGGGCGTGTGGGAGATGATCCAGGGCGGCTTTCTGGCCTACCTGCTGATTCGCCTCTCGGGCGCCGACCGCGAGGTGATGGAAAAGTGGCTGTATGTCATTGTCGGGCTGGTGTTCATCGCCGGCATCCTGGGTACCGCTCACCACTACTACTGGGTCGGCGTGCCGGGCTACTGGCTGCCGATCGGCGGCGTGTTCAGCGCGCTGGAGCCGGTGGCGCTGGTTGGCATGGCGATGTATGCGTATTCCTCGATACGCCGCTCGGGGCTGGCGCATCCGAACAAGCTGGCGCTGCACTGGACCGTGGGCAGCGCGGTGTTCACGCTGTTTGGCGCCGGCCTGCTGGGGCTGGCGCACACCTTCCCGAGCGTCAACAAATGGACGCACGGCACCTTGATCACCGCCATGCACGGCCATGCCGCGTTTTACGGCGCCTACGCGATGATCGTGCTGGCGATGATCACCTATGCCCTGCCGGCCTTCACCCGCCGGCCCGAGGAAGGCACGGCCATGGGTTACGCCGCGTTCTGGATGCAGATCGCCGGCATGTTCGGCATGACGCTGTCGTTCGCCACCGCCGGCATCGGCCAAGTCTACCTGGAGCGCATCATGGGCATGGGCTACCTGGACGCGCAGCTCAAGATCCAGATCCATTTCGTGATGCTGATCATTACCGCCTCCATCTTCACCATCGGCGTGGGCCTGTTCATCATCGACTTCTTCCGCTACCGGCCCGTGTTCGAGGTCGGCGCGAGCGACGCCGAGCCTGGCCTGCGGCCCGTCAAGCCCGCGCGCCCGACCCTTCCCGCCATGGCCTGAACGCATGCGGATGAATGCCGAGCCGATGGCGTCTGCCCCCCAGGCACTTGAGGCGCCCTACTACCTGCCCAGTGGCGAGGAAGTGGCGGTGTTCGAGCAGTGTCACGCGCGCAATCTGGCGGTCATGCTCAAGGGGCCGACCGGCTGCGGCAAGACGCGCTTTGTCGAATACATGGCCTGGCGCCTGGGCCGCCCGCTCGTCACCATTTCCTGCCACGACGACCTGAGCGCCAGCGATCTGATCGGCCGTTTCCTGATCCGCCACGACGGCACCGCCTGGCAGGACGGCCCGCTTACCCGCGCGGTGCGGGATGGCGCCATCTGCTACCTCGACGAAGTGGTCGAGGCGCGCCAGGACACGGTGGTGGTGCTGCACCCGCTGACCGACTACCGGCGCATTTTGCCCATCGACAAGACCGGCGAAGTGGTGGTGGCAGCCGTTGGCTTTCAGCTGGTGGTGTCATACAACCCCGGCTACCAGCGCATGCTCAAGGACATGAAGCCCAGCACGCGCCAACGCTTCGTCGCGCTGGATTTTGACTTTCCGCCGCCCGAGCGCGAGGCCGAGATCGTCGAGCGTGAAGGCGGCGTACCGCCGCCCATGGCGCGCGGCCTGGTCAGCCTGGGCCAGCGCCTGCGCGGCCTGCAGGACCGGGGCCTGGCCGAGGCGCCAAGCACGCGCCTGCTGATCGCGGCGGCGCGGCTGATTGCCTCAGGCATTGCGGTGCAGCCGGCCTGCTACTGGGCCATCGTGTCGCCCCTCTCGGACGAACCGTCGCTGGTCAGCGCCATGCGCGACCTGGTGGACGCGATGTTCGTCTAGCCAGGCGCAGCACCCCATGGCCGAGGCGGAAGACGTCATCACCGATGTGGCGCGCCATGCCACGGTGTATGCGCAAGGCCTGTGGCGTCGCCACAGCGTGGTGCCGGCCGGCGCCGCGCCGCTGGAGCTTGCCGACATGGCCCGAAGGCTGGAATTGCTGATTTCCGCCGCCTTCGGCCGCAGCTTCAGGCTGCGCGTGGCCCAGCCGCCGGCCAGGGCCTCGTGGATCGGCCGGCTGCTGCTGCGCCACCAGTTGCCGCCCGTGCTTGAGGCGATTCCAGCCACGGACGGACGCAGCATCTGGCTGCCGTCGTCCTTCAAGCCGGCGGAGCCGGGCCAGGCCTGGGCCGCCCGTCGTTTTCGCACCCTGGCGCTGCAGCAGGCGATGCGCGCCGAACGCGGCAGCGCCGAACACTGGCCCGCCAGCGCGCCGCCGCTGGAGCGCGAACTGTATCTGCTGCTGGAGGCGCGGGCGACCGATGCGGCGCTGGCCAGCCAGTTGCCGGGCATGGCCGACGCGCTGGCCGCATTGCGGCGGGAGGCGCTGGCGCTCCGGCCGCCCCTGCGCGCATTTCCCGTGCCGCTGCAGCCCATCGAGCAGCTGGTACGCGCCGCGCTGGCGCCTGCTGCCGACAACGCCTTCATCGCCCAACTGCCCCGAAGCCTGGACACCGGCCTGTTCGCGCTGCCGGCCAGCCCCGCGCAAGTCATCACTCAGGCCCATGCGCTGGCCGCCGCGCTGGCTGGCAGCACCGCGTCGGCACCCCAAGGCATGCGCCTTCTCTGGCGCGACGCCTGGACCGGCGACCTGCGCGCGCCGCCTGTCGGCCTGCGCCCTGGCGGTCAGCCCTTCGCTGACGCGGCCGATGACGACGAGACGGCCGGCGCAGCGCCGCGCAGCGCCCGTTTGTCGCGCCGCCCGGAGATGCGGGACAACCCCGAGGACGAGGACGACGAGCAGCCCGGCGCCTGGATGGTGCAGACCGCCCAGCCGCAGGAAAAGGCCGAAGACCCGATGGGCCTGCAGCGCCCGACCGACCGCGACCAGACCACCGCGTCCGAGGATTTCGCCGACGCGCTGTCCGAGCTGCCCGAGGCCCGGCTGGTGTCGGCGCCCGGCAAGCCGAAGGAGGTGCTGATTTCCGACGACCCGCCCGAATCGCAGACCCGGCGCGCCCTGAACGGCATAGCCGACCCGCAGGGCGAGGCAGTGGAAAAGCGCCATTACCCCGAATGGGACTGGCGCCTGGGCGCCTACCGCGACCCCGGCGCCACCGTGCTGCTGCTGCCCGCGCCCGCCGGGCCGCAGCAGTGGGTGGACGACACGCTGGCGGCGCGGCGCGGCATGCTGCACGACATCCGGCGGCGCTTCGAGCTGCTGCGCGCCCAGCGCACCCGCCTGCACCGGCAGATGGACGGCGACGACATCGACCTGCAGGCCTGGACCGATGCCCAGGCCGACTTTCGCGCCGGCCTGCCACTGGCGCAGCGCCTGTACCAGACCGAGCGGCGCAGCCGGCGCGACATGGCGGTGATGCTGCTGGTCGATGTCAGCGGCTCGACCGACGGCTGGATCGCCGCCGACCAGCGCATCATCGACGTCGAGCGCGAGGCGCTGCTGCTGGTCTGCCTGGCGCTGGACGGCATGGCCGACCCCTACAGCGTGCTGGCCTTCTCGGGCGAAGGGCCGCAGGCGGTGGTGGTGCGCAGCCTCAAGCGATTTGACGAGCGTTATGACAATACCGTCGCGCAGCGCATCGCCGGCCT
>JAQGMN010000415.1 GCA_028292345.1 Polaromonas sp.
GGGAAGACCGCACGCCCTTTGAATCCATTGCCGTGCAGTTCGGCTTGAGCGAGACGGCGGTGGTTGCCCTGATGCGCCGCCAGCTCAAGCGCCCGTCGTTCAAGATGTGGCGCGAGCGGATGGCCGGGCGGGCCACCAAGCATGCGGCCTTGCGCAACCCGGAAGTCACGCGGCACAGGGCGCGGCACACGCGGCAGGCGTGAGCGCAAGAACCGGCGAATGAAACCATTTTTGCTATCATTTAAATAGCTATAAACGCTTATCTAACAAGCGCAAGAAGGCTTTTTGATGCATAAACAGCTTGTTGCCGGCCTGCTGCGCCTGAAGCCATCTTGCTCAAACAGCGTTCATTTCGTGTTTGGGAACGCCCGCAGCATCTCATTTGTTGGCTGTTCACAGCGAACCTGTATTCGTCTCAGTCCAGCACGCGGTTGCCCATTCGCTCGACGATCAACCCGTGCAGCGCCTGCGCGGCCACCGACAGGCTGGCGCCCTTGCGCTGCACCAGATGCACGCTGCGCTGAAGCGAAGGCAGCGGCAAGGGCCGCGTGACCACTGCGCCCTGAAAGTGAAACAGCGTCAGCGCCGGCACGACGCTGATGCCCAGGCCGGCCTCGACCAGGCCGCGCACGGTCGCCAGATGCTCGACCTCGAACACGGTGTTCAGCCGCAGCGGATGCAGCGCCGCGTCGAGCGCCTGGCGCACGCTGCTGTTGCGCGTCATCTGGATGAAGGGCCAATGCGCCAGCTTGGCGGGCGTCAGCCGCGTCTCGCCAACCAGCGGATGGCCGGGCAGGCACACCAGGTGAAACCCGTCGGCGCACAGCCGGCGCGTGCGCAAGTCGCTCAAGGCGGCGCCTGCGCCCGGCACGGCCAGCGCGAAATCGGCCTGCCCGCTGCGGACCAGCGCAATGCAGGCGTCCGACAGGGCGTCGTGCAGCTCCAGCGTGATCCCCGGCCAGGCGTGCATGAATTCGGCGAACACCGCTGGCAACCAGCCTGCCGCCAGCGAGGGCAAAGCTGCAATCCGCACGCGGCCCTGGCGAAGCTCGACATGGCTGGCCAGGCTCTCCAGCGCGCTGCCCATGTCCTCCAGCAGGCGCCGCGCCGCGCCTTCGAACAAGCGGCCCTCCGGCGTGAGCTGCACACTGCGCTTGTCGCGGTCGAACAGTCGCGCGCCCAGCGCCGACTCCAGCGTGGCGATCAGCGCGCTGAAAGCCGGCTGCGACAGGTGGCAGGTTTGCGCCGCATGCGTGAAGTTGCGCTGGTCGGCCAGCGCGGTGAAGGCGCGCAGCTGCCGGGAGGAAAGGTCGGGTGTACGCAATGAAGTCTCCTTGCCGGGTAATCTGTATTTCAGATGACTCTATTCGAACTTTCGATTTTACGGATCAATGATTTGTCCATAAAGTAGGCGCTGTCCAAGTCAACCCGGAGACAGCCAGCCCATGACCCGCCATGACCCCCATGACCGCCCGCCACTGCTCATCGGTTGCGCAGCCGGTTTTTCCGGCGACCGCACCGACGCGGCCGGCCCGGTGGTGGACACGCTGATCGCGCGCCTAGCGCAAGGCCCAGCCGGACAGCGCGCCTTCCTGATCTTTGAAACGCTGGCCGAACGAACGCTGGCCCTGGCGCAGCTGCGCCGGCGCGCCGACCCCGAAGCCGGCTACGAGCCGCTGCTCGACGCCATGCTGCGCCCCGTGCTGGCGCGCTGCCTGGCGCACGGCATCGGCATTGTGAGCAACTTTGGCGCGGCCAATCCGCGCGCAGCGGCGCGGCATATCGCCCGCATGGCGCAAGAACTCGGCGCGCCGGCGCCCCGCATTGCCGTGGTCGAGGGCGACGACCTGTCGTCGCTAGAACAGCGCGCCCTGCTGCGCGAGCAGCTGGGCACACAACTGGACGGCCTGGCGGTGGTGAGCGCCAACGCCTACATCGGCGCCGAGCCCATCGCCGCAGCGCTCGATGCCGGCGCGCAGATCGTGGTGTGCGGCCGGGTGGCCGACCCGTCGCTCACCGTCGGCCCCGCCATGTCGCACTTCGGCTGGCAGGCGGACGACTGGACAGTGCTGGGCCGCGCCACCATGGCCGGCCACCTGCTCGAATGCGGCGCGCAGGTCTGCGGCGGCTACTTCGCCGACCCCGGCTACAAGGACGTGCCCGGGCTGGACCGGGTGGGCTTTCCGGTTGCCGAAATCGAGGCCGATGGCCGCTGCACCATCGGTAAGGCGGACGGCACCGGCGGCCTGGTGACGGAATCGACCGTCAAGGAGCAGCTGCTCTACGAAGTGCATGACCCGGCCGCCTACCTCACGCCCGACGTGATCGCCGACATCGGGGAGGCGCGCGTCGCCGCGCAGGGCGCTGACCGGGTGCTGCTCACCGGCGTGCGCGGCCATGCCCGCCCGTCCCACTACAAGGTCAACGTCTGCTACGAAGGGGGCTGGCTGGCCGAGGGCGAGATTTCCTACGCCGGCGCCCGCGCCGAGGGGCGCGCCCGCCTTGCCGCCGATGTGCTTCGCAGCCGCCTGGCGGGCCTGGCCTTGCGTGTCGACCTGATCGGCGCGCTCAGCGTCTTCAACGACGATGCCGGCCATGCGCTCGCGGCGACCCCCGACAGCGGCATGCGCGATGTGCGGCTGCGCGTGGCCGCCACGCATGCAGACCGCGCCCAGGCCGAACGCCTGGGCCGCGAGGTGATGGCGCTCTACACCTGCGGCCCGGCCGGCGGCGGCGGCGTGCGCAGCACCTTGACGCCGCGCCTCAACACCCTCTCATGCCTGCTGGCACGCGAGGCCGTGCCAGTCCGTTTCGAAATGGTGTTCCCATGAACCGCATCACCGTTCCCCTGTACCGCGCAGCGCACGGCCGCACCGGCGACAAGGGCGACCGCTCCAACATCAGCGTCATCGCCTGGCACCCCGACCTGTTTGCGCTGCTGGTCGAGCAGGTCACGCCCGAGGCGGTGGCCGCCCGGTTTCGCCATCGCGCCCCAAGCCAGGTGCAGCGCTTCGTGCTGCCCAGGCTGCAGGCGATGAACTTCGTGCTGGACGCGGTGCTCGACGGCGGCGTCAACGATGCGCTCAACCTCGATGCGCACGGCAAGGCGCTGTCTTTCCTGCTGCTGGAGATGCCCATCGACGTGCCCGATCGCCTAGAGCACCTGCTCGCCGGCCCGGCCGGCAGCCCCTGATTTTTCACACCCCAACGGAGACAAACCGACCATGAAACGCTTTCAATCACTCGCCTTGGCAGGCGCCGCACTCGCTTTGGCGCCTTTGCTCGCCAACGCCCAGACCTTTCCCGCCAAGACGATCACCTTTGTGGTGCCGTTCGCCGCAGGCACCGCGACCGACCAGATTGCGCGGGCCGTCGCCAACGGCATCACCCTTGAGACCAAGCAGGCGGTCGTCATCGACAACAAGGCCGGCGCCAGCGGCTTCATTGCGTCGCAGCAGGTGGCCAAGGCGCTGCCCGACGGCTACACCGTGCTCATCACGACGAACACGACGCATGCGGCCAACGAGCATCTGTTCAAGAAACTGCCCTATGACCCGGTCAAGGACTTCGCGCCGATCACCGCGCTGGGCAAGGGCGGCCAGATCATGGTGGTCAACCCGGCTTTCCCGGCCAAGACCGTGGCGGAGTTCGTGGCGCTCGCCAAGAAGGATCCTGGCAAATACAGCTTCGGCAGCGGCAGCTCATCGAGCCGCATGGCCGGCGAGCTGCTCCAGCAGATGGCGGGCATCAAGCTGCTGCACGTGCCGTACAAGAGCAACACGCTGGCCGTCACCGACCTGCTGGGCACCCAGATCGACATGATGATCACCGATGCGGCGACCGGCCTGCCGCAGGTCAAGGCCGGCAAGCTGCGGGCGCTGGGCGTGTCCAGCGCCCAGCGCTCCCCGCTGGCGCCCGAGGTGCCGACCATTGCCGAGGCCGGTGTGAAGGGCTACGAAATGGGCTACTGGTTTGCCGCCTATGCGCCCGCCGGCACGCCGCCGGCGGTGGTCAGCCGGCTCAACGAGCTGCTGCTCAAGGCCGCCAGGAGCGAAGCGGCCAGGAAGGCCTTTTATGAGCCCACCGGCACCGAGGTGTTCACCACATCGCCGCAGGAATTGGCCAAATTCCAGACCGGCGAGTCGCAGAAGTGGGGCCGCATCGTCAAGGCCGCTGCCATCGAAGCTGAATAAAACCAGTCAGGGCCGCCGGCAAGGGCAGGCGCATCGTGCCCCGCCAACGGAGCAAGGCAGGTTGCGTCATGCCATCCTGCTAAGAATCCCGGCCATTTCATCCTTGGAAAAGGCGCGCATCATCTCGGTCCGGATATTGCCGGCGGCGCCTATGCTCAGGCCGAAGGCATTGGCGGACTCCTCGTCCTCGGCCTCGATGACCGCCACCAGGTCGTACCGGCCCGATGTCCAGTAGAGCTGGCTCATGCTGGCGCCGAATTGCTTTGCCAGTTCCCTGACGGCGTCGGCGCGCTGGGTGGTGTCCTTCACGCTGCGGATTCCCTGCTCGGTGAAATGGCAAAGGGCGATATAGGTTTTCATGGCTTTTAATCCTGTCAGCGGGACCTGCGGCAACTCCGGGCCGTCGGCGGTCCCGAAACGCCGGCCTGGATACAAAACCTGCAAGAACCTTCAGGTCGCGCCCGGCGCCTGCCATTGCCGGGCTGCGCTCAGGCGGGCAGGATGTTCTGGTTGGTGCAAAACAGGTTGCCGGGGTCGTAGCGGCGCTTGACCTGCGCCAGCCGCTCGTAGTTCTCGCCATACGCGGCCTTCACCCGGTCGCCTTCGTCGTCGGTCAGGAAATTGACGTACACGCCGGCGCTGGCAAAGGGCGCCGAGGCCTTGAAATACTCGCGCGCCCAGCGGATGCCCTCGGCGTCGTCGGCCGGGTCGTCCCAGCGGCCGTGGACGTTCATGACGAAACGCGCGTCGCGGTGCGCATAGGCGGTGGCGTCGGGCGCGGGCAGCAGGGTCGCCCCGCCAATGGCGCCAAAAAATATCTCGCACTGCGGCGACGGCAGCTTGCCGACATACTCGATGGCGGCATCGAACAGCCCATCCTCCAGCTTCGAGAAATTGTGCGATTTCCAGTAGTTGCGTGCGCCGGGCGTGAGCAAGGGGTCGAAGGCCTGTTGCCAGTTCACATAGGGCATGGGGCCGACATGCGTGCCGACCGGCGTGCCAAAGCCGTAGAGCGGCTTGACCAGCGCCTCGCCCTGCGCCGGGTCGCCGGTGTGGAGCAGCGCCAGCACGACCACTTCCTGGCCATGGACGCTTTCGGGCAGGAAAGGCAGCGGCGGCGCCTTGCGCAAAACGACCCATACCGACAGTTCGTCAGGCGCCGTGTCCATGAATTCGCGGTACTGGCGCAGCACCGCCTTCGCCTCGGCGAAGGGAAAGACGATCAGCCCGGCCAGCACCTCGGGGCCGACCGGATGCAGCCGGAATTCAAACTGCGTCACCACGCCAAAATTGCCGCTGCCGCCGCGCAGCGCCCAGAACAGGTCGGGCTGCTCGGTGGCGCT
>JAQGMN010000425.1 GCA_028292345.1 Polaromonas sp.
CGATCTCGCGGATCACCGACTCCTCGGAGCGGCTCTGGATGATGCGGCCTTCATGCTCGGTGATCGAGCAGAAGGTGCAGCCGCCAAAGCGGCCGCGCATGATGTTGATCGAAAAGCGGATCATTTCCCAGGCCGGTATCTTGGTCGCGCCGTCGTGGCGGCCTTTTTCGTCGGCATAGCTCGGGTGCGGCCCGCGCGCATACGGCAGGTCGAACACATAGTCCATCTCGGCGGTGGTCAGCGGGATCGGCGGCGGCGTGATCCAGACATCGCGCGCGGTCGTGCCTTCGCCGTGCGCCTGCACCAGCGCCCGGGCGTTGCCGGGGTTGGTCTCCAGGTGCAGCACGCGGTTGGCGTGGGCATACAGCACCGGGTCGGCCTTGATCTGCTCGTAGCTCGGCAGGCGGATCACGGTGCGGTCGCGGGGCGGCACCTTCAGGCTGCCCTTGCCATAGAGCGCCGGGTTCGGGAAGAAGGTCAGCGGCCTGATCGCCGGGTTCGCCTCATTTTTCAAGCCTGATGGGCCTGTAGCGCTTTCTTCCACTGCGCCGGCAGCTATTGCTTCAATAGCATCCTTCTCGCCGTCTTCCTTGGCGCAGGTCGCGCCCTGCCCGGCCGCCTGCTCGCTGGTGGTCATGTAGGGGTTGATGTGGGCCTCGACGCGGCCGGGTTCATCGACCTGCGTCGAGTCGATCTCGTACCAGCCCCGGCCGGTCTCGTCGTCCTGGCGGCGCACGAAGGCGGTTCCGCGCACGTCGGTGATGCTCTGCACCGGCTCGCGCGCGGCCAGGCGGTGGGCTATCTCGACCAGTGCGCGCTCGGCGTTGCCGTAGAGCAGCAGGTCGCTTTTCGCATCGACGACGATGGAGCGGCGCACCTTGTCGCTCCAGTAGTCGTAGTGGGCGATGCGGCGCAGGCTGCCTTCGATGCCGCCGAGGATGATGGGCACGTCCTTGTAGGCTTCGCGGCAGCGCTGGCTGTAGACGATGGCGGCGCGGTCGGGGCGCTTGCCGCCGATGTCGCCGGGCGTGTAGGCGTCGTCGCTGCGGATTTTCCGGTCCGCCGTGTAGCGGTTGATCATCGAGTCCATGTTGCCGGCGGTCACGCCCCAGAACAGGTTGGGCTTGCCCAGCGCCTTGAAGGGCTCGGCGCTGTGCCAGTCGGGCTGGGCAATGATGCCGACGCGAAAGCCCTGCGCCTCCAGCACCCGGCCGATCACCGCCATGCCGAAGCTCGGATGGTCCACATAGGCGTCGCCGGTGACGATGATGATGTCGCAGCTGTCCCAGCCGAGCGCGTCCATCTCGGCGCGGCTGGTCGGCAGGAACTTGGCGGTGCCGAAGCGGGCGGCCCAGTACTTGCGGTAGCTGGTCAGCGGCTTGGCGGCGCGGTTGAAGAAGGAGACGTCGATGGGGGCGTTCATGGCGGGCGATTCTTGGTTGAAATCGCGCGGACTGCCGAACGGCAACGACTGCGATTTTTGATTAACCCGCGATTTTAAGGTTTTAAGGGCATCAGGGTAAGCCCGCAATCGCATACGCCCTCGAAAAGAAAGCCCATGCAGTGCAATCGGGAGCGATGGAAGGCGCCGATCAAAGGCTGAAAGGCTGGCGGCGCGGTGATTAATGAATAAAAACCGGTCCTTGCGCAATACCTGCCTGCATGGACAGCTATGGAATCCGGAGCAGCCTGACGGCCAGGCTTGCCCGGGCCATCCCCCGCATTCAGCCGAGCTGGTCCATCAGCACCGGACTGACCGCTTCGAGCAGAAAAATCTCGCTGTCGGGAAGCATCATGGGCTCGACGTCGAAATGGCACAAGGTGCCATAGATCGTGCCCGCCCGGCGCGACAGCGGAAGCCCGAAGTAGGAATTCATGACGCCCTGTTGAGGATGGCCGTCCAGCCGCGCATCGCCGGCCGAATCTGCCGTGCTGAAGCCATTGTTTCGCAGGACGAACTGGCAAAAACTCTCGCCCAGCGGGACTTCCGAGAGGCTGACCGGGTACTCGCCCAGGCGGTCGTAGAGATGGATGTTGCGCATCATCTGCCCGTCGAGCCGGTAGATCGCGGTGAAGCGAAAGGAAGTACGGGCATTCAGGTAGCCCAGCGCGCCGAGCAAGCCCCCGCGTTCGAATGCCAGTCGGAACTGCGCCAGTTGCTGGTCGATTTCCTGTTGGTCGTGCAAAGCCATGGCGGGTCTCCGGTGCGGTGAAAAAGCAGGCCAGAGGGCCAAGCCCGGCAAGCACGCTTCGATATGAGGGGCCTGGGCGGTTTTTCAAGCCGTTGCGCAAAAAACTCCCAGGGCCCGGCCATTCCAGAACCGATGCGCCGGAGCGCACCGGCCGCCTGGACGCATGCCCGCAAGCAGGATGCACGCCAGGATTGTCTGGAAGGATGGAGGCTTCCTCAGGTCGATGCGCAGTGTACCGTGGGCAAAGTCCAGCCAATCCATCGCATGGTTCATTCGGGCGGGTTTTTGAAACGGTCGTGCAGCCCCTGCCAGCTACGGGCATAGGCGGTGTCGATGGACCAGCTCTGCATGGCGAATGCGGTCGGCACCAGGCGGTAGCGGCTTTCGAGCATGAAGGCCAGCGTGTTGTCCAGCTTGTGCGGCTTGAGCTCGGCGGTGCTCGCCTTGCGGTAGGCCTCGGCGTCGGGTCCGTGCGGCACCATGCCGTTGTGCAGCGACGCGCCGCCGGGCTTGAAGCCTTCGGGCTTGGCATCGTATTCGCCCAGCACCAGCCCCATGAATTCGCTCATCAGGTTGCGGTGGTACCAGGGCGGGCGGAAGGTGTTTTCGGCCACCTGCCAGCGCGGCGGAAAAATCACGAAGTCGCAGTTGGCCGTGCCCGGGGTGTCCGAGGGCGAGGTGAGCACGGTGAAGATCGACGGGTCCGGATGGTCGTAGCTGAGCGAGCCGATGGTCATGAAACGGGCGGTGTCGTATTTGTAAGGCACCAGGTTGCCATGCCAGGCGACGACGTTGAACGGGCTGTGCGCCTGCCGCGCCACCCACAGGCTGCCGCCGTATTTCTTGACGATGTCGTAGCCGGTGGCCAGCGACGGCACTTCATCGAAGGCGGCCGTGGGCACGGAGAAATCGCGCGCATTGGCCAGTCCGTTGGAGCCGATGGGCCCGAGTTCGGGCAGCCGGAAATGGGCGCCATAGTTTTCGCAGACATAGCCGCGCGACGGTCCGTCGAGCAGCGCCACGCTGAAGGCCATGCCGCGCGGCACCACCGCCACTTCGCCGGGCGCCAGCTCCAGGATGCCCAGCTCGGTGGTCAGCACCAGCCGGCCCTGCTGCGGCACCAGCAGCATTTCGCCATCGGCATTGACCAGGGCCTTTTGCGTCATCGACCGGTTGGCCAGGTACACATGGGCGGCCATGCCGGTTTGCGCGTCGGCATCGCCATTGGCCGCGAGCGTGCGCAGGCCGTCGACGAAGTCGAGCGGCTCGTCCGGAATGTCGAAAGGATGCCAGCGCAGCGGATCGGGCGGCACCGCGACGCCGCCGGCCGCGCCGCTGGTCCAGAAAGGCTGGGTGTACCGGTGGTAGCCGCCAATGACCACGGACGGCTGGCGCCGGTACAGCCAGGTGCGGCGGTTCTCGGCGCGCGGCGCGGTGAAGGCGCTGCCTGACACCAGTTCGGTGTAAAGCGCGTGCGGCCCGCGCTGCGGGCTGTTTTGCCCCACAGGCAGGGCGCCTGCCAGGGCTTCGCTGGCAAACTGGTTGCCGAAACCCGTCTGGTAGCGCAAGGCGCTGGTGCTCATCGGATCATGTCCCTTCAAGGTGGAAACCCCCGGTGGCGCCGTGTCCGGGAACGGCGAAACGCTGAACCCGTTGGCGGCAGGCCAGGCCTTCGGAAACGCCGCTTCGTTTCCAGGCCCGGCCACGGTGCCCGAATCCGCGCGGCGCTTTCTCCCAAGGGCGGGAAAGCGCGGTGCGGGGAAGCCGGAAAATAGACATTTTCAAGCCAAACAGGCCATATGCGCACGTCCAGCAAGCACAGTCAGCTATGCAAACAATAGCAATCCAGCGGCTGCGGGATCAGTTGCGCACCGTCATCTGGCCCCGGATTTCGCCGCCCGGATTCGCGGCGGTGTGGATGTTGGCATACCAGCGCCCGCTGACCAGCTCGGCCACCTGCGCGGCGCTCAGGGTGGCGCTGCCCTCCATCGGGCTGGTGACCGGGCCGGGCCACGGCAGCACCACGCCGGCATTCGCGCCGGGGCCGGCAGGTCCATGAAAATGCGCCGCCGTGGCAGGACCGCTCAGGCCGGTGTAGTTGACCTTCCAGCGCAGCAGGTTGGTGTCGCGGTTCAGCACGGCATCGACGGTTCCGCTGGCCTGGCTGGCATTGGGCGGCACTTCGTTGGCGGCGCGCAGCTGGGTGCTCAGGGCCACCATGTTGGCGCCCTGCATGGCGGTCGACGACGGTTTCATCATGCCGCAGCCGCCGACAGCGGCAAGCGCCGACACGGTCAGCGTGGCAAGGGATAGGCGAAGGGCTTGGCGGCGTGGAATCATGAAGTCTCCCGGTGGTAAAAAAGTGATTGTGGGCCTGCGCACAGGGCACGGCGCTAGGATAAACCCGATCGTTCGCGGCATGCGCTTTCTGGGCCTGCGCGGGTGGGAATCGCGCTTTTTTCCTACGCCACGGACCCGGGCGCACCGACAGACGGCCAGGAACGCACGAATCAAAGTGAGGCCATCTTCAGTACCCCAGGAGTCAAGGAATCGATGACCCATCCACCACAGCACCAGCTGGGCGGCCTTTGCATTGGCATTGTGCTGACCGACGGCTTCGAGCAGGCAGAAATGACCGGTCCGCGCGCGGCGCTTGAAGAATCCGGCGTGATCATTCGCATGCTGTCCGACAAGACCGGCCAGGTCCGGGGGATGCACCACGACCAGCCGGGCGACCTGTTCGATGTGGACACCACCCTGGACCGGGTCACGGCCGACGAATTCGATGCGCTCCTGCTGCCCGGCGGTGAAGTCAATGCCAGCCGCCTGCGCGGCAATACCGATGCGCAGGCGCTGGTCCGGGAAATCGACGCGCAAGGCAAGCCGATCGCCGTGATCTGCCATGCGCCCTGGCTGCTGATCTCGGCCGGCCTGGTGCAGGGCCGCAGGATGACCAGTTCGCCCGACGTGAAGCAGGACCTTGAAAAAGCCGGCGCGCACTGGGTCGATGAAAAGGCCGTGGTCGACCGCAACTGGGTCAGCAGCCGCACGCCCGACGACATTCCGGCCTTCAACGCGGCCTTCAAGGGCATCCTGGCCCAGCGCACGCGCCAGCACATCCAGGGCACGTCCGACGACATTCCATCTGCTGTCGGCGAAGACGGCTGAGCCACTTGGAACTGACCACAAACCCATCCTGAAGGAACCTCATGGCAACACGCGCGGTCTGGAAAGGCGCCATCAGCTTCGGGCTGGTGCACATACCGGTGGCCCTGCATTCGGCCACGGTCAACACCGGCCTGGATTTTGACTGGCTCGACAAGCGTACCATGGACCCGGTGGGCTACCGGCGCATCAACAAGACCACCGGCGAGGAAATCGAGTCAGAAAACATCATCAAGGGCATTGAGTACGAAAAGGGCCGCTATGTGGTGCTGACCGACGAGGAAATCCGCGCCGCCTACCCGAAGACGACGCAGACCATCGCGATCGACAGCTTCGTGCCCAACACCCAGATTCCCTTCGTCTACCTGGAACGGCCGTATTACCTGGAGCCGATCAACAAGGGCGAAAAGGTCTATGCCCTGCTGCGCGATGCCTTGCTGCAGTCCCGGCAGGTGGGCGTGGCGCGGGTGGTCCTGCAAAACAAGCAGCACCTGGCCGCGCTGGTGCCGTCGGGGCAGGGCCTGGTGCTGAACCTGCTGCGCTGGGGCGATGAAATCCGCTCCTGGGAAGACCTGGACCTGCCGCCCGAGGGCCCCAAGGCGGCCGGCGTCAGCAGCCACGAACTGACGATGGCCAAGGCGCTGATCGAGGACATGAGCGGCAAGTGGGACCCGCACCAGTTCACCGATTCGTTCAAGGACGAAATTCTGGCGCTGGTCGAGCGCAAGGTCCAGGCCGGCCAGTTGCACACCGTGTCGCAGCCTGAAGCACCTGCGGAGGAAGAAGCGATTCCCTTCGGCGCGCAGATCCTGGACCTGAGCGACCTGTTGCAGCGCAGCCTGCGCAAGGACGCCAGCAACGATGCACCGCCCGATGGCGCAGGCCCCAAGGGAAAATCCAGGGCGCGGGCC
>JAQGMN010000383.1 GCA_028292345.1 Polaromonas sp.
ATGCACACGACAAGGTGCTGATCCGCATCAACGACGCCGCCACGCCCTGGCATGCCGACGACCTGGCGCTGGCGGGCAGCGTGCGGGCCGCTTGCGTCATGCTGCCCAAGTGCGAGGCCGCCGCCCAGGTGGCCGCCGTGCTGGCCCAACTGGTTGACAACGCGACCGTGCTGCCGCTGATCGAGACTGCGCGCGGCATGCTGGCCCTGCCGGGCATTGCCGCCGCGCCGGGCGTGGCCCGGCTGGCCTTTGGTTCGCTCGACTACATGGTGGACCTGGACATTCCGGCGGACAGCCTGGCGCTCGATGTGGCGGCGTCGCAGATCGCCCTCGCCTCGCGCGCGGCCGGCCTGCCCTCGCCGCTGGCAGGTGTCACGCCCGCGCTCGATGCCGCGCAGGTCAGCGCCGACATGCGCCATGCGCGCAGCCTGGGCTTTGGCGCCAAGATGTGCATCCACCCCGCGCAGGTTGCCGCGGTGCGCGCCGCGCTGGCGCCCAGCGACCAGGAGCTGGCGTGGGCCCATCGCGTGCTGCAGGCCTGCCAGGCCTCGGGCACCGGCGCTTTCCAGCTCGACGGAAAAATGGTGGACCGGCCGGTGGTCCTGAAAGCCCAGCGCACCCTGGCGCAAGCCGCCCGCACCGACCCAAGTCTCACTCCCTAAACACAAACCCAACGGAGAAAACCATGCCATCGACCATCATCGACTCCCGCATCTTCGGCGACATGTTCAGCGACGCCGCCATGCGGCAGGTCTGGTCCGACGAGAACCGCACCGCCAAGTACCTCGACATCGAGCGCGCACTGGCCAAGGTGCAGGGCGAACTGGGCATCATCCCGCAGGAGGCCGCCGACGAGATCGTCAGGAACTGCAACATCGAGCAGATCGACTGGGTAAAGCTCAAGGCCAAGACCGAGCAGATCGGCTACCCCATCATCGCCGTGGTCAACCAGATCAACGCCGCCTGCCGTGACAAGCTGGGCGAATACTGCCACTGGGGCGCGACCACCCAGGACATCACCGACACGGCCGCCGTGCTGCAGATCCGGGAAGCCCTGGCGCTGGTCGAAGCCGACCTGAAGGACATTTCCGGTTCGCTTGCCAAACTGGCCCGGGAACACCGCGACACGCCGGTCATCGGCCGCAGCAACCTGCAGCAGGCCACGCCGATCACCTTCGGCTACAAGATGGCCGGCATCCTGGCGGGCATCGAGCGCCACCGCGAGCGGCTCGAGCAGCTCAAGCCCCGGGTGCTGGTCGGCGAATTCGGCGGCGCGTCGGGCACGCTGTCGTCGCTGGAAACCGGCGCCATGGCAACGCAGGCCGGGCTGATGAAGGAACTCGGCCTGGGCCAGCCGCTGATCTCGTGGCACACGGTGCGCGACAACTTTGCCGAGGTCGGCGCTTTCCTGGGCATCGTCGGCGGCTCGCTGGGCAAGATCGCCATGGACGTCAAGCTGATGATGCAGACCGAGGTCGCCGAGGTGTTCGAGCCCTATGCGCCGGGGCGCGGTTCGTCATCGACCATGCCGCAAAAGCGCAACCCGATCTCGTGCCTGTACATCCACGCCAACATTTCGGTGGTGCGCCAGCTCGCCGCCTCGCTGATGGACGCGATGGTCGCCGACCATGAGCGCTCAACCGGCCCGTGGGAAATCGAGTGGGTCGCGATGCCCGAAATCTTCTGCCTGATGTCGGGCGCGCTCAAGCAGACCAAATTCATCCTCGCCGGGCTCGAAGTCGATGCGGGCCAGATGCGCCGCAACATCGACATGACGCACGGCCTGGTGATGTCCGAGGCCGTGATGATGGGCCTGGGCCCCTACATCGGCCGCGAGTACGCCCACGACCTGGTGTATGACATCTGCCGCGCCGCGCTGGCGCAAAAGCGTCCGCTGATCGACCTGTTGGCCGAGCACCCGGAAATCAACCGGCACGTCACGCGCGAACAACTGGCGTCCTTTTGCGACCCGATGAACAACCTGGGCCAGGCCGGCGTGATGGTGGACCGGGTGCTGGCGGCGCGCAAGGCCTGAACGCAAGATTTTTAACCCCAGAAGAAAGAAAGAGACAAACACATGAAACTTCAGCCCACCGCCTGCCGCACCCCGCTGCTCGGCCTGTCCCTGCTGGCCCTGGCCTGCGCCAGCCACGCCCAAAGCAGCGTCACCCTTTACGGCGTGGCCGATGCCGGCGTGCGCTACGGCAGCGGACTGACCCCCGCTTATGCCGGATCTGCAGACTCCAGCAGCGCCGTCAACAGCGGCATCAACACCACCAGCCGGTTTGGCTTTCGCGGCTCGGAAGACCTCGGCGGCGGCCTGAAGGCCATTTTTAACCTCGAATCGGGCGTCAACCTCGACACCGGCGCCTCGGCCAATGCCACCAAGCTGTTCGACCGCGCCGCCATCGTCGGCCTGCAAGGCGCATGGGGCACCGTCACGGCGGGCCGCCAGACCACGGTGCTCGCCGACGTGGTGAGCGCGGCGGACCCGCTGGGCAGCCGGTTTGCCGGCTTCAACCCCAACGTGGGCATTGCCGCGCTGAGCGCGCACCGGCTGGGCGCCGAGTTCGGCCCCGCAGGCTCCACCACGGGCGCGTACCGGCTGGACAACTCGGTCAAGTACGTGGGCCGCTTCAGCGATTTCAGCGTGCGCGCCATGCATGCCTTTGGCGAGCAGGCCGGCAACTCGTCGAACCTCTCGTCTTCAGGCATCGGCGCGGGCTACCAGGCCGGCGGCTACACCGCCGCGCTGTCGTATGCGCAGTTCAGGAATGCGGCCGGCTTGACGCTCAAGGGTTACCTGGGCGGCGCCAGCGCGATGCTGGGCGGCAACAAGATTGCGCTGACCTATGGCAGCCATGAGGCCGAAACTTCCGCCACGGCCAAAACGCGCAACCGCACGCTGGGCGTGGGGGGCACCGTGCCGCTGGGCGCGAGCGTGGACCTGATCCTGGCGCACTACCAGGTCAAGCGCAACCGCACGGCGGCCGTGGACGACGG
>JAQGMN010000483.1 GCA_028292345.1 Polaromonas sp.
CGACCTACGGATTAAGAGTCCGCTGCTCTACCAGCTGAGCTAAGAACCCAATAAAATTTGGTGGGACGTGCGGGGGTCGAACCCACGACAAACGGATTAAAAGTCCGCTGCTCTACCAACTGAGCTAACGTCCCAAAATTTTCATCTTGGTTGCGCCATATGTCTACAGCACAGCCTCAAATTATAACGTTCTTTAAACCCTTTTCTGAATCAAGCCGCAATTTTGTTGAGCACCCATCCGGCCGCGCACATTCCAAACGTCGAAGTAAGGGTAACGACAGATCCATATCCATGACAATTCAAGCTTCCATCAGATTGGGTCGAGATCGACGTAGGCAGACTGTCGCCTTCAGGGATGTTTAAAAACTCTGCATCACCTTGGACCATAGAAGGCTTGGTGACCGGTTCACGGCTAAACACGCACATCACATTCATCTTGCCAGTCCGTGCTGCCTGATGATCCTTGCGCAATCGGGAACGGATTTGCGCCAGCAGTGGGTCGTGGGTTACGACCGAAAGATCTTCGATGTCTACCTGGTGGGCAAGCCGCTTCCCGCCAGCCGCCCCAACACTGATAAAGCAGGCTTTGTTCTTCAACGCCCACGCGGCCAGTGCCGTTTTGGCCTTGACTTGATCGCAGGCGTCAATAAAAGCCGTGTTGCTTCCATCAGGTTGAAGGTCAGATAAAACTAGGCCTGGCCAGTTTTCAGCATCAACAAATTCCTCGATGCAATTCACCCGGCACTGCGGATTGATGTGTGCAATACGTTCTCGCATCGCTTCCACTTTGGATTGACCCAGCGTGGTATCAAGTGCATGAACTTGCCGATTGATGTTGGACTCGGCAATATGGTCCAGGTCAATCAATGTCAAACGGGCCACGCCGCTGCGAGCCAAGGCTTCGGCTGCCCAGGAACCAACACCGCCCAGTCCGACCACGACCATGTGTGCCGCCCGGATCCGTGCTGCACCCCTAACCCCATACAGGCGAGCAAGTCCACCAAAGCGGCGCTCTAGGTCTGCGGCAATCAAGTCAGACGCATTCATTTTTTGGAATTTCGTGTAAGCCCTGCAACTTGGTGAACCAGAACAGCAACTGCTCCATAAAAGAACGTCAAGGTCAGAAAAATCTGGAAGTTACTTCAGCTTAACAAGACGCTCTTTGGCAGCTGACGCAGCCTCTGACTGCGGGTGAGAAGCAATCAGTTCTTCAAGGGTTTTACGTGCACCCTTGGCATCCTTGAGTTCAACTTGGCAGTTGGCCATTGACAAAAGAGCTTCAGGCGACCGAGGGTGCTGAGGGTCGGAAGTTGCCAGTGCACGAAAGTTTCCAGCAGCCGATTTGTAGTCACGCAAGGCATACTGCGCATTGGCCAACCAGAACAAGGACGACGACTTGTAGCCGCTTTGCGGATAACGCTTGAGGAAAGCTGTGTAGGCCACCTGCGCAGCGGCGAAATCACCTTTGCGAAGGTTGGCTAACGCCGCTTCAAACTCCAGCTTTTCAGCGGGCTCCGCCTCAAAATCCCGCCCATCGATAGACACCTTGCCAGGCTCGACCTTCCGAAGACGCTCTTCAACGCCTTGCGTTATGTCCTTTTGGGATCGCTGTACATCGGAAATTCCACGCGTGAGCTGTTCATTTTGCCCACGCAACATGGCCATTTCACTTCGCAGTGATTCAATTTGATTTGACAAATCGAGCAAACTGCGCCGAAGCTGCGCATTTTCTTCACTGATTTTTCGAATCTCTTCGGCAGTGCGCTGTTGCGAAGATTCAACCTTCTGGCGCAAATCAAGAATTGCCCTGCGGGCATCGTCATCTTCAAACAAAGCCGAACTGGCTTGGAAAGAGAGCATGCAGGCGACAACAGCAAAAAGAACTTTAGGGATGTACATCCGCCAAGACGCTTGGTTAACGGTAGTTGAGTTCAGCACGTCGATTTCGAGCCATTGATTCCTGATCGAA
The DNA here is from genome assembly GCA_028292345.1 of Polaromonas sp. Taxonomy (GTDB): domain Bacteria; phylum Pseudomonadota; class Gammaproteobacteria; order Burkholderiales; family Burkholderiaceae_C; genus Polaromonas. The sequence continues at coordinate 1,970 of JAQGMN010000483.1, forward strand.
CCCGGCAACAGCGGGTTTTTCCTTGCCGAAACTGACAGCCTCGACCTGCGAGTCTGTCACACCGAGCAAACCGAGCGCACGGCGTACAGCTTCAGCGCGTTTTTGGCCCAAAGCCAGGTTGTATTCTCGGCCGCCGCTTTCATCGGTATGTCCTTCAATGGCCATGCGGCGAGACTTGTTGGCGGTCAGGTACCTTGCATGCGCTTCGACGACGCTTTGAAACTCGGGTTTGACCACATAGCTGTCGAAATCAAAGTAAATGATTTTCGCTGTATTGGCTGGACCCGCAACGGTGGCATCGGAAGCACCAATCTGAACAGGCGCAACGCCCCTGGCTGCGGCTGCTGCGGCGTCGGCATCTGCCTGCGCCGAACTGGCGGATCTGTCCTCGACAGGGACGTCCTGCAGCTTGACATTGGAGCCGCAAGCCACCAGTGCGGTAGCCAGGACAAGATACGAAATGACGGAAGAAAAAAAGCGCTTCATTGATGACCTCTGCTAAACAAAATAGATCCGGAATTATTGCCTATCGCTGGAATGGACCCCAATCCGGCTCGCGGATGTCGCCGCCGGCGCCCGAAAGGCGCGCTTTTATCTTGCCGTCAAGCGTTGTGGTCATCAACGCCTCCTTGCCCTGTTGCTGCGTTGCATAAACAATCAGCCGGCTGTTCGGAGCGAAGCTCGGAGATTCGTCCGCAGTGGTATCCGTGATAGCCGTGGTCGTTCCGCTCGAGAGTTCCATGACGTGCAGTTTGAATCCGCCGCCAATTCTTGAAATAAATGCCAGCCATCGGCCGTCAGGGCTGAGAGCCGGCGAGATGTTGTAGTTGCCGGTAAAAGTGACACGATCGGCATTTCCACCGGCAGGGTTCATACGGTAAATTTGCGGAGAGCCGCCCCGGTCGCTGACAAAATAGATTGCTCGCCCATCGGGGGAAAATGCCGGCTCGGTGTCAATGCTGGAGGTCTGGGTCAAGCGCTTGGGTTCGCCGCCATTGAGACCCAGGGCGTAAATTTGCGAACCGCCTGCCTGGCTGAGTGTGGCGACCAGTTGGCTGCCGTCAGGCGACCAAGCGGGGGCGCTGTTTGATCCGCGAAAGTTCGCCAGCAGGCGCCGTTTTCCAGTGGCAACCTCGTGTGAATAAATCACGGGCTTGCGGGACTCGAAAGACACGTAAGCGAGTTGTGCGCCGTTGGGCGACCAAGCTGGCGAAATGATGGGCTCAGGACTTGCAAGGGCTGACTGCGCGCTTTCTCCGTCGGAATCCGCCACCCATAGGGTATAACGCTGGCCCGCCTTGGTCACATAGGCAATCCGTGTTGAAAAAATGCCTTTTTCGCCGGTCAGCTTTTCATACACAAAATCAGAAACACGGTGCGCCGAAAGCCGCAAATCGGATTTTGCGACGGTGTAGCTTTGACCGCCCAGGTCCTGCTCACGAACCACATCCCACAAGCGAAGGCGAACTTCAAACCGCCCATCGGCCAGCGGTGTAACGCTGCCAGTCACCATGGCATCGGTCCCCTTCTGGCGCCAGCTTGCCAGATCAGGGCGGGTATTCTCGTCAGCCACGACTCCTGCGGCATCGACGCCTCGAAACATGCCACTGCGCTCCAGATCGGCCTTGACGATATTGCTGATTTTTTGCGGCGATTGGGTTTCGCCCCTGAATGGTGCGATGGCGATAGGCAACTGGGTCATGCCCACACCCGAAACTTCTACACGAAATTGGGCGAACGCCGGCAACGGCAAGAGTGTGCCTGCCGCCAGCAGACCGAAAACAGTTCGGCGATTCAAGGACGATGTGATGCGCATAAATCTGGTTCTTATCAATGTAATTGGGTCAATTTGACGGATGTCGACGGTTCAAGTTCCCGAAAACCTTTTTCAGCCTGGATTACATGGGTGTTGATGCGCGCGATGACGCGTTTTTTATTGATCGACTCACTGTCGCGCTTGCTTTCCGGATGCCAAAGATGAAATACCTCGGTCGCCAGGAAGCCATTTTTTCTTCGTAACCCCAAATGGCTGAGCCGCAGCACAAAATCAGCATCTTCATGGCCCCAGCCTTCGAAAGACTCGTCAAATCCGTTGACACTCAGGAAATCCCGCATCCACACGCCAAGGTTGCAACCGCGAATTCCACGCCATTTGAAGCCCTTTTTCACCCGGAACAAATTCCTGGGCCAGCCCAACAGATGCAATAGTTTGTTGGATTCTCCACGCAGCCTTGCACGTAGCCAGAATTGTGCAGGCTGACTGGGCAGGTCAAGCGCCCCATCGATCACGTCGGATGACAGGCGCTGGTTTAGAAGCACACGGCTTCCGTTGACAAAATAACCGGCCTCGGCAAGACGCGCATGTTGCGCCGCAAAAGTACGGTTCGGAATGCAATCACCATCAAGAAAAACCAGATACTCGCCCGTAGCATGCCTGGTCGCCAGGTTTCGCGCACGCGCGATGGTAAAACCGGCATCCGGATGCCACACATGAAGTACCGGGCATTCGAAAGCAGGGCAGCGGTCGAACAGCAACTGCACCTGATCTTGTCGCGAACCGTCGTCGGCAATGATCACCTGATGGTTCCCATTGCACTGCCGGGCCAGGGAGCGCAGAACGGCCAGCAATGCGTCTGTACGGTTGTAGGTCAGGACAATGAAGCTGATGTTCATGACGTTGGAGACGATGCTTTTTGATCAAGCAACAGCAGCCACAGCTTCAAGTACCTGTAGTAAGTTCCTTCGGCATTGGAGATGGCCAATGCAAGGCCCATCCAGCCATCCAGAAATCCCATTTGCAAAAAATAGGTACGAAAAAATGCCCACATACCATGGCCCAGCGCCTTGGGAAACGAGGACGACTTGCCCTTGCCGATCAAACTTTGGGCGCCCGCAGTGGAATAGCGATCGATTTTGTCCAGTACCGTTTCGAAATCTGGAAAGCTTTCATGCAGCAAGCGGTTGCGCAACTGGCTGATGGAACCCTGGACAACCAGCTTTTCGTGGACGATGTCATCTGAAAACTGGGCGACTCCACGCCGGAAAAGCCGTATGACAGGGTCCGGATACCAGCCTGAATGGTGGATGTACTGGCCGCAATAGCTCGATAGCCTGGGAAAGCAATAGGCATCGGCAATGGGGTTTTCAAGGGCTTCCTGGATTTCGGCCTGCAATTCGACGCTCAAACGCTCATCGGCATCAAGGGACAGTACCCAGTCAGATTTGGCAAATGCCAGAGCACGGTTTTTTTGAATCCCAAATCCCTGCCATTGGCTGTTGACGCTGACTTCGGCACCCAGTTTTTGGGCAAGCTGGACGGTTTCATCCGTGCTGCCAGAATCGAGCACCACGATCTGATCAGCGAAGTGAACCGAGCGCAGGCATGCCTCAATGTTGAGGGCTTCATTCTGGGTAATCACGATGACCGACAAGCTTGTCAACAAACACCTTTTTAATTTATCCACACAACAGATCAGGAACCCGGACAGTCGACTGACGAGTACAAAGCATAGCAGACCGCCCAGCAAATTCGCTTGGTCGAGAGCCGGTCGGGATCACTGATAATGCGGATCAATCCCTTTGGCGCAGAACTTAACTTGTTAAAAAACACGATCAATTTTCGGCTTGCAGTCGTTTGCATGGCCGCAGCGTCGGTCGGATTGTCAATGGCCATCATCAGCATTTCGAAGCTCTTGCTGCTGCTTCTCGGGGCAGCCGTGCTGCTATTTGCAAGACGTGCTCCAACGCCGGGCCAGTTGTTGAAGGGCATGTGCAGTCCGGTTGCAGTGATGATTGCCCTGGCTGCATTTGCAATCAGTCTTTTATGGACCGTCGCGCCGCAAGACGATGCACTAGGCTCGCTGGTCAAGTACTGCAAGCTGCTGATGGTGGTCCTTTTGCTGATTACCATCCGTGAACGGCGCGAGGCAATTTATGCTTTGGGCTGGTTTGCTGCCGCACAGGTATTCCTTCTGGCGAGTTCCTGGATGCTTTTTGCTCGTATTCCTGTTCCCTGGGCTACTTCCCGCGTGGCACTGACGAACTATTCAGTATTTTCAAGCTACCTCGACCAGGGCATCATCAGTGCCGTCTTCGCTGCTGTCTGCTGGCATTTGCGCGAACACGCTCCGGGGCGGTTTGGTCGCAAGCTGGCAGTTGCTACAGGGCTATTGGCGCTCGTCAATGTTTTTTTCGTTCTTCCAGGCCGTACTGCACACATGGTTTCGATTGCGCTCCTGTCAATCGCAATCATGTGGGAACTGCCGAAAAAATACCGTGCAATCGCTGTCATGCTTCCATTTCTGATTGCTTCCATCTTGTTTTTCACGTCCAGCAATGTCCGGGACAGGCTGACCCAAGTTCAAACCGAAGTGTTGGCTTATTCCGCGAAGCACAAACCCGATACGTCGTCCGGTATTCGGCTTGAGCTATGGAGCACGGCGCTAGAAACCATTAGCGCACATCCATTGGCGGGAACAGGCATTGGAAGCTGGAGCACCCAGTTCAACCGGCTTGAACGTGAAAAAAATCCTGCCCACATCGATATTACCGGCAATGGCAATCCGCATCAGGAATTCCTGCTCTGGGGCGTGCAGCTCGGAATTCCAGGCATTCTTCTTTTTACAGGCTTGCTGGTTTCTATGTGGCGAGACACGCTGAAGATGGCGACGCCCTGTGCGCGTGCACTGCAGTCAACCCTCCTTGCGCTGGTTGTCTCCTGCCTTTTCAACTCGTCTCTCTACGATGCGCAGATAGGGGATTTTTTTTGCGTCCTGATCGGCTTGCTGCTGGCCCTGGGTCGTCAAACACTGTCTGACCCCCCTGTTCCCCACATCCCTTACAAGCAGCCTGCGTGACCAAATTCAATTCAACAAAAATCGTGGCCCCGGCACTAAAACAGACGCTGCTGCGCAGGCTGGCGCGCGTGTGGCCCTATTTCAGCGGCTCGCGGGCAGGCTGGGCGCTGGCCATCGGGTCCACCATCGTGGCCTCGGCGACCGAGCCTTTTGTGCCTGCCTTGCTCAAGCCCTTGCTGGATCGCGGATTCCAGCAGGATTCACTGAATCTCTGGCTGGTTCCCGTCACGCTGATGCTGCTGTTCATCATCCGGGGACTGTCGGGATTTCTGGCGCAGTTCGCGCTGGCCAAGGTGACCAATGATGGTTTGCTGGAACTGCGAAAAGCCATGTTTGGCAAACTGCTCAGTGCCCGGCTGAGCCTGTTTTCCGACCAAAGCTCCAGCATGATTGCCAATACGGTCGTGTATGAAGTGTTCAATGGCTCGTCAGCGCTGATCAATGCGGTCATGCGGCTGGCGCGTGATGTTCTGACGCTGCTGGCGCTCATCGCCTACCTGGTCTACCTCAACTGGAAGCTCACGCTGATCGTCGGTTTTCTGTTTCCGGCCGTGGCGCTGGTCATTCAGGTTCTCTCCAAGCGCCTCTACCGCTTGACCAAAGAAAGCCAGACGGCCACGGACAGCCTGGCCTACGTGGTGGAAGAAAATGTCATGGCGCACCGCGATGTCCGCCTGCATGGCGCACAGGCCGCCCAGGCCACCCGTTTTGACAACCTGAGCCATTCGCTGCGCGGCCTGTCGATGAAATCGACCGCGGCTTACGCCGGCATGAGCGCCATCACGCAGGTGCTCGCCGCCATGGCGCTTTCGGCGGTGATTTCGATTGCACTGATGCAAAGCGCGGAAAACACCACGACCGTGGGGGGTTTCGTGGCTTTTGTCACCGCCATGCTGCTGCTGATCGCGCCCATCAAAAGCCTGTCGGACGCCGCCACGCCCATCACCCGGGGGCTTGCGGCCGTGGAGCGCGGCCTGGACCTCATGGAATTGACCCCCGACGAAAGCAGCGGCCATTTTGTCAAGGCAAGAGCTGTCGGCGACATCGAATTTTCGGGTGTCAGTGTTGCCTACAAGGCCGATGCGATGCCCGTGCTTCAGGATTTCAGCCTGGCCATTTCTGCCGGAGAAACGCTGGCCATCGTGGGAGCTTCGGGTTCCGGCAAGACCACTTTGGTGAACCTGCTGCCCCGTTTTATCGAAATCACCGAGGGCCGCATTACCCTGGATGGCGAGGAGATTCGCGGCTGGGACCTGGCGTGCCTGCGTTCGCAGTTTGCGGTGGTCAGCCAGCATGTGGTGATGCTCAACAGCAGCATTGCCGACAATGTGTCACTGGGGCAGCCGGTCAATGCGGCCCGGGTCACGGACTGCCTGGAAGCGGCAAACCTGGCGTCCCTGCTGGCCGGACTGCCTGAAGGTCTGGACACCCTGCTGGGCCACAATGCGATGCAGTTATCGGGCGGCCAGCGCCAGCGGCTGGCAATTGCGCGCGCCCTCTACAAGGATGCGCCGATTCTGATTCTTGATGAAGCCACCTCGGCGCTGGACACCGAGTCCGAGATTGCAGTGCAGGAAGCCATTCGGCGGCTGACCACGGGGCGTACCTCGCTGGTGATTGCGCACCGCCTGTCCACCATCCAGAACGCTGACCGCATCATCATGATGGACGCAGGGCGGATCATCGAGTCGGGCACGCACAAGCAATTGCTTGCCATGAACGGCGCATTTGCCCATCTTTACCGTTTGGGTTTTCAATCCGCCTGAATGGTTCCGGCGCAGCAGGTTCCACCATGAAACCTGATTTTCGGGATGATCAGGAACGCAAAGCAGTCCAGGTCAGCCAGCCAGCCTGCCCTGCTGGCTGGCAAAGGCAGCCATGTCGGCATGAAAGTCGCTGTCGCCGCCACGGGTTGCCTGGTGATCGACAGGCGGTTCGGGCATTTCGCCCAAAAACAATTCACGCAGGATGCCGGCATCAGGCACGTTGAAGGCACTGGTCACGATGTAGGCAATACCGCAATCGAGCAGCAGCCCCTTTTTCAGTTCCCGGCTGGCATGGCTGCCCTCGTGCTTGCCCAGTACATCCACGCAACCGACAACCTTGCCGTTCAGGTTGCAAACGGTGAAGGTCGTGTAGAGGCCGCCAAGCATTTCCAGCCATTGATCGCTTTGAAGCAGACGGTCATTGTGAATGGCGGCATTTCTTGCCGAACCGGCCATCGGCGTTTCGCGCAATTGGGTGAACCGCAGGATGGGAACCTTGACCATGACCGCATGGTCATGAAAAGCGCTTCTCAGCGAATTCCACACTTCCTGCTCGGGGTTGCTGACAATCGGTCTTCCCCGCAAAGGCCACATGCCCGGCAGCGGCAATGCCAGTTTGTTGCCGGCCTTGCGCCGATCCAGCCACACGGCCCACAGCCAGGCACCCGCCAGCATGCCGGCCAGCAGACTCAATACCGATACCATGACGGGCCATTCATTCAAGATCACTTACCCCGGGTTGCGCTTGGTGCCTTGCCGGCGGGTTGCCGACCTCAAGGCAGGTTCCAGCGCCAATTATGTAACAAAGCAATTCTTCATCATGAACCAGATGGCCGTGCATGGCAACCGGATTCATCGGCTGGCATGGCGCTTGCACGCGTTAACATCGCCTGCGTAATTTTTTAGTGCATGCCGTGATTTCGCGCATGGCCTATTGCCCGCCCTCCTTTACTTTTACCCCTTCAAGCCCATCATGAATCTTTCGTACAGACTTTCGGCCGCTGCCGGCACCTCTTGGATGGCACCCGTCACGCGCTCGCGGCCGGAACGCAGGAATGGCACCCACATCGCGGCATCCGTGCTGCGCGTTCGCTGAACACCGGCCGGATTCGCCATGGAGCAAGTTCTCTGGTTCGGCTGGTTTCGCGCCGACATCGTTTCCCAATACGCCGGCCTGTTCTGGCGCGGCCTGCAAATGACGATAGCCGTGACTCTGATCTGCATCGTGCAGGGCACGGCGCTGGGCCTGGCTGTTGGCCTGGCGCGCGTCGCCGAAGCGCGCCATGCGCCGGCCAGGCAAATGTGCAAATACCTGCTGCAGTGGCCGGCGGCGGTGTATGTCAGCTTTTTCCGGGGCACGCCGCTGTTCGTGCAGATCCTGCTGATTCACTTTGCCCTGCTGCCGCTGTTCATCAACCCGACCGACGGGCTGCTCATTTCGGGCGAATCGGCGCGCGACCTGAAGCAAAACTATGGCGCCTTCCTGTCGGGCGTGGTGGCCTTGACGCTCAATTCAGGCGCCTATATCTCGGAGATTTTCCGGGCCGGCATCCAGTCGATTGACCGCGGCCAGGTCGAGGCGTCCCGCTCGCTGGGCATGTCGTTTCCCCGCACGATGTACCACATCGTCCTGCCGCAGGCGTTTCGCCGGATGCTGCCGCCGCTGGGCAACAACGCGATTTCGCTGCTCAAGGACTCTTCGCTGATCTCGGCCATCGGCCTGGCCGAACTGGCCTATGCGGCGCGCACCGTGGCGGGCGCCTATTCCCGCTACTGGGAGCCGTATCTCACGATCTCGCTCATGTATTGGGTACTCACGCTGGGCCTGGCCTATGGCGTGAAACGACTGGAGGCACGTTATGGACGAGGTGATTCGCGTTAAGGGCCTGACCAAGCTGTTCGGCAAGCTGGCCGTGTTGCGCGGCATTGACTGCGCCATCAGGGCGACCGAGGTGGTGTGCGTGATCGGCCCGTCGGGCTCGGGCAAGAGCACCTTTCTTCGCTGCCTCAATGGGCTGGAGGATGCCTCGGGCGGCGAGGTGCTGGTGCATGGCGTGTCGGTGCATGAGCCCAAGACCGATGTCGATGCGCTGCGCTGAGAACTCGGCATGGTGTTCCAGCGCTTCAACCTGTTCCCGCACAAGACCGTGCTGGAAAACATCACCCTGGCGCCGTCCAGGGTGCGCGGCCTGACGCAGGCCCAGGCGCGGCTTCGCGCCTGCGAACTGCTGGAAAAAGTCGGGCTGATCGACAAGATCAATGCCTACCCCAGCCAGTTGTCCGGCGGGCAGCAGCAGCGCGTGGCGATCGCCCGGGCGCTGGCGATGCAGCCGCGCATAATGCTGTTCGTCGAACCCACGTCCGCGCTGGACCCCGAGATGGTCGGCGAGGTGCTGGCGGTCATGCAGGCCCTGGCCGAGGAAGGCATGACCATGGTCGTGGTGACCCATGAAATGGGCTTTGCCCGCCAGGTGGCCGACCGGGTGGTGTTCATCGATGAAGGCGTGATCGTCGAGGAGGGATCGCCGTCCGCGATCTTCGACTCGCCGCAGCAGGACCGCACGCGCCGCTTCCTGAGCAAGGTGCTGTAAACGCGCCGCCGCGCAAAAAAATTTAACAGATTCTGCCTTTTGCGCAATAATCACGGGCGCAAGCAGCTATAAATAAAATAGCATCCTCACCGTGGCCCGCTTTCAGCGCCTGCGCAGCGGATCGAGCAGATGCGACAGCCCGTTGTGGTCGATTTCCTGCATCAGCGCCAGCAGGCGGCCGATTTCCCCCTTCGGAAAACCTTCGCGGGCAAACCAGTTCAGGTAGTTGCCCGGCAGGTCGGCAATCGGCGTGCCCTTGTATTTGCCGAAGGGCATGACGCGCGTCAGCAGCAGCGCAAGGTCCTCGGGATTCATGGTCAGCCGCCTGCCCTTTTGGCGGCAAAGCCCTGTTTGGCCAGGGCCTGCATCACCTGCTCGCAGTGGTCGCCCTGCACTTCGATCACGCCGTCCTTGACGGTTCCGCCCGAGCCGCAGGCGGCCTTGAGCTGCTTGCCCAGCTGCACCAGCGCCGGCTCGCCAAGCGCCAGGCCGGTCACCAGGGTGACGGTTTTTCCACCGCGTCCCTTGGTGCTTCGTGACACGCGCGCCACGCCGTCGGACTTGGGCAGCACTTTGGCAAGCCTGCAGATGCAGGCGGATGCCGGCTTGCGGCAGCCGGGGCACATGCGTCCGGCGTCGGTTGAATACACGAGGCCGGTGGCGGATAAAGCTTTTTTCATGGTCTGGACGTTGATGGATGCCCGGTGCCCGCCTTCAGAAATCTGCTGTCGGAAGGAAAACACCGGCTCCGGGTATTTTAATTATTGGTGATGGTAGAGGTATGGCAGGCCGCCCGGATGATCCGCAGGTGGGGGTTGGGCTCGACATCGCGAAATTGCATCAACCGGGGTTCGTCCTGCGAATACACCCGCCGCAGGTAGGGCTCGCCCTTCCAGGCAGGCAGGCGGTAAAAATCGATCGACAGGTAGCGGGCGGTGTTGCTGGGGCAATCGAAAAGCACATCGGACACATACGAGCGGTAGGGCTCGCCGTCCCAGCTGACGCGGTCTTCCGAGCGGCTGACCCGGACCCGCAGGATGCGCGTCGGGCCCGTGACGGAAACGGGGGTGGGGTCCACCTCGATGGTGTTGACGCTTTCCTTGGCCGCGTCGCCCATGACGGTGAACCAGTCCGTCGCAGCGTGCGCCAGCGTGCAGCACCACAGGCAGCACGCGATGAACAAATTTTTCATATTCGCTTCACCCGTGATTTCAGGTTTTTTACAGGGCAAATCCGGGCCTGATGGACTACGCAAAAACGCAGGAAGCTGACCGAATCCGAAGCAATCGCAAAGCAACAATTATGAATCGGCAATGATCCAGCCCCATCGGCAATGGGTAACCAGCCAGCAGCTTTCAAAGGTATCAAACGATTGCTGACTGCAGCACCGGAAAAGGCCGATTGCCTGAAAGAAACCGCCCCTTATTTCCATCACGACAATCAGCTGACCGATTTTTTAAGCTACTGATTTCATAGCGCAATATGCTTGGCCCACCTGCGAAAACGGCCTGTTTGATGCTCAATAGTTGTTTGATGGTTAAAACCAGTGCGCGACAAGCCCTGCACCCCGGGCCTGTCTGCGTTCAACGCTGGGCGGGACGGGCACCGTAGGGAGCCGCCGGGTAATCGGGTTCTGCCTGGACGGTTTCCGGCGCAAGTTCCACAGGGCGCGGCCGCCGGCCCTCGGGCGGCAGCAGTTCAAACGACCGGGGCAGGGCCTGCCCGTCCAGCGGCAGCCTCTGGCGAATTTGCGCGGGCGGCGGAACCGTGATGTAGCGAATCTCGGGTTGCGGGGACAGGTTTTCAGCAGGCATTGCGCCGGACTCGTAGGGCCGGTTGTCCCTGAACACCGGGTCGGCCTGCTCGGCGCCTTCCAGCGGTGGCTCACCGTTTTGGCCGCCGCCCTCCTCCGGCGGCATCGGCTCCGCCTCTGCTGGCCCTCCGGAATTGCTCCACCGGCGGGCAGACGCCGCGAATCGGGGCGCGTCAAACTGCAGCGCCGTGTCCAGCACCTGGGCCCGCAAGGCCTGCTGGAAGAATTCCCCGACCATCGGCAGCGCGCTGCGGGCGCCCGGCCCCCAGCGGTTGCCCATGGTGATGCGGTTGTCGTTGAAGCCGACCCAGGCGCCCGCCACCAGTTGCGGATGCATCAGGATGAACCAGCCGTCGGTGTTGTCCTGCGTGGTGCCGGTCTTTCCCGCCACGTCGGCCTGGATGCCGAACTGGCTGCGGATGCCGGTGCCCGTGCCCTGGTCGACCACGCCGCGCAGGGTGTCGAGCAGGGTTTGCGCCACTTCGGCAGGCACGGCCGTTTCCGGCGCCTGGGGCGCGAATGCCTCCAGCACCTTGCCGTCGCGGTCCTCGATCTGCGTGACCAGCACCGGCTTGATGAAATTGCCGTCATTGGCAATCGTGCCGTAGGCCGTCACCATTTCCTTCAGGGTCACCGGGCTGGTGCCCAGCGCCAGCGACAGCACTTCCTCCAGCCGGCTGTCGCGCACGCCCATGGACCGGGCCAGTGCAGCGACATGCGCCGGGCCGACCTGCTGCATGACCTGCGCGGTGATGGTGTTCTTTGAATACATCAAGCCCTGGCGCAGGCTCATGCTGGCGCCGCTCGGGCCGCCGCCGTCGCTGGGGCGCCAGAAAGCGCCGTTGCCCAGCGGTATTTCCACGGCCTTGTCCACCAAGGTGTCGGCTGGCTTGGCGCCGTCCTCGAACGCTGCGCCATAGACAAAAGGCTTGAAGGTCGAACCGGGCTGGCGCCGCGCCTGCTCCACATGGTCGAACTGGTCCTGCGCAAAATCCCGGCTGCCGACCCAGGCCCGCACCTGCCCGTTGCGCGGGTCCATCGCCATGAAGCCGGCCTGCAGGCGCGTCTTGGCGTCGTGCAGCTTGTGCACGAAGCCGGCGTCGGCAAGCAGTTGCTGCAGCGCCGGCTCCGGCGCCTGGCCGGACTCCAGCGCGGCCCTGTACTCGGGCGTGGCCCGCACAAAGGCCTGCACCAGATTTTTTCTGGCCTTCCAGCCGGCGTTCAATGCCCATTCCGCGCTGGCCTGCCGCTGCAGCCTGTCGGCATGGCGGGTCACCGCCCGGGTGGCCATGTCCTGCAGGCGGGAATCGATCGTGGTGCGCACCACCAGTCCGTCGGCATAGAGGTTGTAGCTGTTGCGGTCGGCCCATTCGATCAGCCAGCGCTTGAGCTGCTGGGCCAGGTGCGGCGCCGTACCCAGCGGCTCGGTCTGTCGCTCGAAATCGATCTTCAGCGGCCTTTTCTGCAGGCCGGCCAGGCTGGCTTCGGGCAGCGTGCCGTTCTTCGCCATCTGCGCGAGCACGATGTTGCGGCGCTGCGCCGAGCGCTCCGGGTTCTGCACCGGGTTGTAGTAGCTGGTGCCCTTGAGCATGCCCACCAGCGTGGCGCTTTCCAGCACATCAAGCTGGCCGGCCGACTTGTCGAAGTAAGTGCGGGCCGCCATCTCGATGCCGTGCGCGTTGTAGAGGAACGGCACGGTGTTGAGGTAGGTTTCGAGTATCTCTTCCTTGGTATAGACCGACTCGATCTTCAGCGCGGTGACGGCCTCGCGGATCTTGCGCGACAGGCTGGCCGCACGGCCGATCTCGTCGGGGAACAGGTTGCGCGCCAGTTGCTGCGTGATGGTCGAGCCGCCCTGCAGGTCGCCCGTCACGGTCTGGAACAGCGCCGAAGCCGTGCGCTTGAAGTCCATGCCGTGGTGCCGGTAGAACCGCCGGTCTTCGGTGGCGATCAGCGCGTCGATCACCTTGGGCGAAATGTCCGCCAGCCTGACCCACTCGCGGTTGGCCTGCCTGAACACCGCCAGTTCCTGGCCGTCGGACGACATCAGCACCGAGGCCTTTTCAGACTTGGCCTTGCGCAGGTCGGAAATGCTGGGCGTGAACGGAACCTGGGCCAGCGCGTAGAGCAGCAGCAGGACGGGCAAG
>JAQGMN010000386.1 GCA_028292345.1 Polaromonas sp.
TTTTTGACCGTGGCCGGGCTGGCGCCCAGGATGTCGCCAATGTCGCGGTTGACCTTTCCCTTGACGACCCAGTACAGCACCTCGGCCTCGCGGGCCGTGAGCTTGAAGCTCAGGCTCAGGGCCTGGACCACCGCATCGTCCGAAATTTCACGCATCACGATCAGCCAGTCAGTGCCGGTGTCGCTGCCTTCGGTCTGCTGGTGCAGCCGGAACGTCAGGCGACGCGGCCCCTGCTCGACGGTCAGGCGCGGCGGCTCGATCTGGCGCTGGGCGTCCAGCAGATGGCGGCGCAGCCAGTCGCGCACGGGCTCGGGCGTCTGCGGCGCGGTCGTGCCGTAGTAGCGCATGAGCAGTTCACGGGCCAGCGGCGTTTGCCAGACCAGCTTGCCGTCGCCCTGCCCATCGGCATTCATCCGAACGGTGATGCTGGCATAGCCAAAGGCATCGAGCGCATTGCGCGCCTGGCCCGCCTGCCGCGCTTCCTGGCGGGCGCGGCGGGCGCCCTGCAGATGCACGCCCATGCGCGCCATCACCTCCTTGGGCTTGATCGGCTTGGTGACATAGTCCACGCCGCCGGCCTGCAAGGCGGCCACCAGGTGCTCGGTTTCGGTCAGGCCGGTCATGAAAATGATCGGGATATGCGCCGTCTCGGGCATCGCCTTGAGCTGGCGCGCCACCTCGAAGCCATCCATGCCGGGCATCATGGCGTCGAGCAGCACGATGTCGGGCACCGCCTGCCGGGCGCGCTGCAGCGCGGCTTCGCCGCTGGTGGCGATCAGCACGGTGTAGCCCGATTCGTCGAGCGCGTCGTGCAGCACCGCCAGGTTGTCGGGCACATCGTCAACGATCAGCACGACATCGCTGTTGGCGCGGTCCAGGGTGTCGTCCAGTCGGCGGTCGGCGATCGGGGCGGGTTCAGGCGTCTTGTTCATGGCCGCTCTCCTTGTGTAGCTGTTTTCTGTGTGAGCTCTGCGGCCATGGCTTCGAACCGGAACTGCCGCGCCAGCAGCCGCATCTCCTCGACAAAGGCAGCGGTGGCGGGTTGCTGCGTTTCAATTTCCGCCAGCTTGTTGAGGATGCCACGGTAAAAGCCCAGATTCACCACTTCGAGCAGGCTGGCGAGCTGGATTGCGTCAGGCCTTACACGCAGCGCAGGCGTGGCGACAGGGGGCAAGCTGTCCGCTACCGGCGCTTCATAACGCCAGCGCAACGCCAGGTTGCGCTCCAGCCAGTCGATCAGTTCGGTGTGGCGCACCGGCTTGAGGATGAAGTCCTCGGGCCGTATGCCCACGTCGTTGTCGAGCCCCTTGTCAAAGGCGTTGGCCGACACGATCGCCAGCTGAATGCCGGCGTGGCCCGACTTGCGCACGCGGCGCAGCGTTTCCCAGCCGTCGATGCCGGCCATGGCCAGGTCCATGAAGATCACGTCGGGCCGCAAGCCGGCCGCCAGCAGGTCCAGGCAGTCGTGGCCGCTGGCGGCGGTGCGCATCTCAAAACCCATGGGCTCCAGCAGATGCACCAGCAATTCGCGGTCGGGCTCCTCGTTGTCCACCACCAGCAGCTTCCTGCGCGGGCCTTCATAACCCAGCGGCCGGCGCCGGGCATCGCGCACCTTGGTGGCGGCAAAGCTGCCCGTCGGCAGATGCACCTCTGGCAGGAACAGCCGGATGCGAAACACCGAACCCTGGCCCGGTGCGCTGTCCACGCGCATTTCGCCGCCCATCAGGTCGGTCAGCATCTTGGCGATCGTCAGCCCCAGGCCGGCGCCCGATGCGCCGCCCACGCTCTGGCCGGCCGTGCTGCCGCGCGCGAAGGGCTCGAAAATCTTTTCCAGTTCGGCCGCGCTCATGCCGGGGCCGGTGTCCTCGATGTCGATGTGGGCCATTTCTCGCACATGGCGCACCCGGAAGGTGACCCGGCCCCCGGCGGTGAACTTGATGGCGTTGCCCAGCAGGTTGATCAGGACCTGGCGGACCCGCTGCTCATCGGCGCGCACCAGTTCGGGCAGATTTCCGCTGGCTTCAAACACAAAGCGCAGCCCCTTGGCCGCCGCCTGCAACTCGAACAGAGCGGCCACCTCGTGCACGCAGTCGGCGAACTGCATCGGCCGGACGTTGAGCGTCAGCTTGCCGGCCTCGATGCGGGCGATGTCCAGCGTGCCCTCGATCAGCGACAGCAAATGCTCGCCGCCGCGCTTGATGACGCTGACCGCCTGCTGGCGGTGCGGCGCAATGCCGGCGTCCTCGCCCATGAGCTGCGCATAGCCCAGGATGCTGTTGAGCGGCGTGCGCAGCTCATGGCTGATGGCGCTGATGTAGCGGCTCTTGGCCTGGTTGGCCTGGTCGGCCACGCGCTTGGCCTGCTGCAGCGCTTCGTCGGTCTGCCGGTGCGACTCGATTTCCTGCATCAGGAGGTGGGTCTGGCGGTTCGATTCCTCCTGCGCCACCTGCCGGCTCTTGTGCGCCAGCACCAGCCACCAGGCGACCAGCCCGGCCATCACCAGCAGCGCCATGTAGGCCTTCAGAAACCCCGAGCGCAAGGCCGCTTCGGACGCCGCCAGTTCGGCCAGCGAAGTGATTTCCTGGCGGTACAGCAGGCCGAACATGGCGGCCAGCAGGGGCACGACGATCCCCATCAACAGCAGGAAGTGGCTCAGGCCGGTGTCCAGGTAGGGCCAGATGCGGCGCGGCAGCAGCCAGCGCAGGGCCGCCGACCATTGCACCGACAAGGACGCATGCGGCTTGCACAGGTCGCCGCAGCGCGCGTCCAGCGTGCAGCACAGCGAGCAGATCGGCCCCTGGTAGGCCGGGCAATGCGCCATGTCGGGGCCTTCGTAGCTGCGCTCGCAGATCACGCAGCGCTGGGTGGCCTGGCGCTGGCAAAGGGCCGGGTCCGAGCTGCGCGCGATGTAATAGCGCCCTTTCGTCGCCCAGGCGATCAGTGGCGCCGCCACGAACGCCGTCGTCATGGCGATCACCGCCGAGAATGCCCGCGCCAGCTCGCCATACAGCCCCAGGTGCGCCGTGATCGACAGCAGCGACGCCAGCGCCATCGCGCCCACGCCGACCGGGTTGATGTCGTACAGGTGGGCGCGCTTGAACTCGATGCCCGGCGGCGACAGGCCCAGCGGCTTGTTCACCACCAGGTCGGCCACCACCGCCATGACCCAGGCAATCGCGATGTTGGAATACAGCCCCAGCACGTCGCCCAGCGCCTGGAACACATTCATTTCCATCAGCATGAAGGCGATCGCGGTGTTGAACACCAGCCAGACCACCCGGCCGGGGTGGCTGTGCGTCAGGCGCGAGAAAAAGTTCGACCAGGCCAGCGAGCCGGCATAGGCATTGGTGACATTGATCTTGAGCTGGGAAATCACCACGAACAGCGCCGTCGCTCCCACCGCCCAGCCGTACTGCGGAAACACATATTCATAAGCCGCCAGGTACATCTGGTTCGGGTCCACCGCCCGGTCCAGCGGCACCATGTTCGAAATCGCCAGGTAGGCCAACAGCGCGCCGCCCAGCATCTTGATAACGCCCAGCAGCACCCAGCCCGGCCCGCCCACCAGCACCGCGCCCCACCAGCGCCAGCGGTTGGCTTTTGTCTGCACCGGCATGAAGCGCAAATAGTCGGCCTGCTCGCCCATCTGGGTGATCAAGGCAATGCCGACCGTCAATCCCGCACCAAACAGGTGCAAATTGAATGTTCCGCTCGCACCTTTTTCGCCCGCGTAATTCACAACACCTGAAAATGCACCAGGAGCAAGCACAAACACATACACAAAGGGAACCACCAGCATGATCAGCCACAGCGCCTGCGTCCACACCTGCAGCCGGCTGATGGTCGAAACCCCGTGCGTGACCAGCGGAATCACGATCAGCGCGCAGACCAGGTAGCCCCACTTGGGCGGAATGCCAAAAGCCAGTTCCAGCGCATAAGCCATCACGGCCGCTTCGAGCGCAAAGAAAATGAAGGTGAACGAGGCATAGATCAGCGAGGTCAGCGTCGAGCCGATGTAGCCGAAACCGGCGCCACGCGTCAGCAGATCCATGTCCACACCGTAGCGGGCGGCATAAATGCTGATGGGCAGGCCGGCCAGGAAAATGATCAGTCCCGTGGCCACGATGGCCCAGAAGGCATTGGTGAAGCCGTATTTCACCAGCAGGGTGGCGCCCACGGCTTCCAGGATCAGGAACGAGGCCGCGCCAAACGCGGTGTTGGCGACCCGCCATTCCGACCATTTGCGAAAGCGCTGCGGCGTGAAGCGCAGCGCATAGTCTTCCATGGTTTCGCTGGCGACCCAGCTGTTGTAGTCGCGCCGGACCTTGATGATGCGCTGCACCGCCACTTCGGGGCCGGCGCCCGGGCCCCGCCCCGCATCTTGCAGGGGCGCGGGAAGCGGTGGCGGCGAAGGCGTGGCGGCAGGGTCCATGGACAAAAAATGGGCAGAGGAAGTCAAGTGAAGTTGAAAGGCCGGTGCCTGCTGCACCTTCTGTGCCACCCGGCGCCGCACCCGGGCAACGTTCCGAAGGCCGGTGGCACCAATCTTGCAATTTTGAAAATGCCGAACCCGAAAGAGCCCCCATGGAACTGACTCCCCGCGAAAAAGACAAGCTGCTGATTTTTACCGCCTCCCTGCTGGCCGAGCGGCGCCGCGCCCGTGGCCTCAAGCTCAACTACCCCGAAGCCGTGGCGCTGATCAGCGCGGCCGTGATGGAAGGGGCGCGCGACGGCAAGACCGTGGCGCAACTCATGAGCGAAGGCCGAACCATCCTGACCCGTGCCGACGTCATGGACGGCATCGCCGAGTTGATTCCCGACATCCAGGTCGAGGCCACCTTTCCGGACGGCACCAAGCTGGTGACCGTCCATCAGC
>JAQGMN010000388.1 GCA_028292345.1 Polaromonas sp.
AACCTGCACCGGTTGCGCAAGCGCAGCGGTGCAGGTTTTTTCATGTCTGATCGGCTTGGCGATTCACTCTATTTTTGATAGCTAAAGACGCCCGCAATCCTTGCGGCAAGGCTGGTTATTGCCTTTATCCGGTAGACGATCGGCTTCTCGGCTTGAACCGTTCCGGTCTCTTTGGCCATTGCAGGCTGGGCCGGCCCGCAGGACAGAAGAAGATAAGAGACGTTTCAAAAACGACCGAGCTGTTGCCTTTTATCCACCCAGCTCCGGGCAGGCAACCCCATTCCAACACAGGCCAGGACACCGGGATTGCCTCAATACGTGTTGGGATTGAGCGGGGCGCCAAGCGGCGCGCTGGGATAAAAGTTGTCGTTGGTCACGCTGGAGCCCCAGAGCATTCCCGACCTTCCCGAGCGGCCCATTCCCATTCCCATTCCCATTCCCATGCCGGAGCCGCTCCTGGCGCCTGCATTTCCCGAAGTGCCGCTCGCACCCGAGGCGCCCGAGCCGGACATGCCCGCGCCTGTTCTCGCAGGAGGCGGACCGCCTGTCGTGCCTGCTGTGCCCGAGGCGGAAGCATCGGGCGATCCCTGCACGCCCGAGCCGGTCATGCCCGTGGCACCCCCGGCACCCGTGCCACTTGTTGAACCGGAACCCGCCGTGCCGGTGCCGCTGGCACCGCTTGTGCCCGAGCCGGTCATGCCAGCGCCCGAACCACTGGCCGATCCTGCGCCCGTGGCACCGCCGGCGCCTGACATGCCTGCAGCGCCCGACCCGGATGCATCGGTCGTGTTCGGCATGCCCGATCCGGTCATGCCCGTGCCCGTGCCGCCCGCGGCACCCGTGCCACTCGTTGAACCGGAACCCGTCGTGCCGGCTCCCGAACCGGTCATGCCCGAGCCGCTGGCGCCCGATGCCCCCGTGGCACCCGAGCCCATCGATCCGGAGCCTGTGGCGCCCGAAGCGCCCGAACTGCCGGTCTGGCCCTGGGCCAGACCGCCCATCATCAACGCCGCCGCCGCAACAACGGCTGCGGGAATGGTTGTCATGGATGATTTTTTCATCATGCGAACTCCTTTATGGCTGGTTAAAAAGTGAACTCGCCGCTTCGTGGCAGCTAAAGCCCACAGCCAATCTAGTAATCGCGTGTGGTGCCATACGCCAGAAGGACGCACTGCGCGGTGTAGGACGCCACCCTTGCGGGTCACAGTTTTCCCCGATTTTCAAGCAGGCCCAAGCCGTGCAGGCTTTGACGGCGGGTGCAGCCCGTTTGCCGGCTCAAGGCAGGGGCCCGCAAGAGACGAAAGCCGGCTGGTTTTAAATAAGTTACTGTCCTACAGTTATTCGGACCCCGCAGACCAACAATTGTTCATGGGCTTTTCACGCCTTTTCGGATCTCCATTGCCTATGCAGCCCTTCATTCCCGACGCTCCCCTTGTTCCTGCACCTGCGAAAGCCGATACGGCCGATCCAGCAGCGCACACGCCGTACTCCTTCAAGGTTCTGACGGTCAATATCCACAAGGGCTTCACCTTTTTCAACCGCAAATTCATCCTGTCCGAATTGCGCGATGCGGTGCGTACCGTGGGCGCGGACGTGGTGTTTTTGCAGGAGGTGGCCGGCAGCCACCTGAAGCATCCGGAGAAATTCGACAACTACACCGAGGAACCGCATTACGAATACCTGGCCGACAGCATCTGGAAGCAGTTTGCCTATGGCCGCAATGCGATCTATACCCATGGCCACCACGGCAATGCGGTGCTGTCCAAGTTCCCGATCGTCAAGTTTGAAAACCGCGACATCTCCATCAGCGGCCCCGAGCGGCGCGGCATGCTGCACTGCGAACTGCAGGTGCCCGGCCAGAGCCGCAATGTGCATGCCATCTGTGTGCATCTGGGGCTGGTCGAAACCCACCGCACCCAGCAGATGAAGCTGCTGTGCGACATGGTGCGCAAGGAAATCCCGGCGCGCTCGCCGGTGGTGGTGGCCGGCGACTTCAACGACTGGCGCCGGCGTGCGCATGCGCAGATGGCCAAGGGCGCCAACCTGCACGAGGTGTTCGTTCAGGCCAACGGCCAGGCGGCCCGCACCTTTCCAGCGCGCTTGCCGATGCTGCAGCTGGACCGCATCTATGTGCGCAATGCCGTTGGCCATTCGCCCATCGTGCTGCCCAGCCATCCTTGGTCGCACCTGTCCGACCATGCCCCGCTGGCGGCTGAAATCAGGCTTTAAAAGGGTCAACCCATGAACCTGCGCCACGCCGCGTCCCGACCCTCCCAGGCCCAGGCGGCCGGCCGGGAACAGGCGTGACACGCTGGGTTGGCGGCAACCGTTTTCACTTGCTGGAAAACGGCGAGGCTTTTTTTCCGCGCGTTTTTGAATCGATTGCCGGCGCCCGCCACGAGGTGGTGCTGGAAACCTTCATCCTGTTCGAGGACAAGGTCGGGCTGGCACTGCATGCGGCGCTGCTGGCGGCGGCCACGCGCGGCGTTCAGATCGACCTGACGATCGACGGCTTCGGCTCGCCAGACCTGTCGCCCGGCTTCATCTCGGCATTGACGCAGGCCGGCGTGCGGGTGCATGTGTTCGACCCGGCGCCGCGCCTGTGGGGCTGGCGCACCAATGTGTTCCGGCGCATGCACCGCAAGATCGTGGTGGTGGACGGCCTGCGCGCCTTCGTCGGCGGCATCAACTACTCGGCAGACCACCTGGCCGACTACGGGCCCCAGGCCAAGCAGGACTATTCGGTGGAAATCGAGGGGCCGATCGTCACGGTGATCCACGAATTCGTGCACAAGGCGCTGGCGGCCGGGCAGCGCAACGCCGTCAAAAGCTTCGCCGGCCAGCTGCGCGAGCGCATCGCCGACCGGGCGCAGCAGCTGGCGCAGGGTTGGCGCGCAGACCCGGCGCCGGTGGGCGAGGCGGCGGCCATTTTCGTCACCCGCGACAACCGCAAGCACACCACCGACATCGAGCGGCACTACCGCATCGCCATCCGCGCCGCCCGGCACCGCGTGGTGATTGCCAACGCCTACTTCTTCCCCGGCTACCGGCTGCTCAAGGAAATGCGCCGGGCCGCCCGGCGCGGCGTCGAGGTCCGGCTGATCCTGCAGGGCGAGCCGGACATGGCCATTGTCAAGACCGCCGCCAACATGCTCTACCACCACCTGCTGTCGGCCGGCGTCCAGATCTTCGAATACTGCGAGCGGCCGCTGCACGGCAAGGTGGCGGTGTCGGACGACGAATGGTCCACCGTGGGGTCGAGCAACCTGGACCCGCTGAGCCTGTCGCTGAACCTGGAGGCCAACGTCATCATCAAGGACCGCGCCTTCAACCAGCTCCTGGGCGCGCGGCTGGACGACCTGGTGCAAAACAGCTGCAAGCAGATCCATCCGGCTGATCTGGTGGAATGGAGCTGGTGGCGCACGCTGCGCAGCTTTTTCGTCTTCCACCTGCTCAGCCGCTACCCGGCCTGGGCGGGCTGGCTGCCGGCGCACGCGCCGCGCCTGATGCTGGCCACGGCGCCCACCGAAGCAGCCGAAAACGCCGGCGCCGACCGGGTCAGCCAGGCCGACGCGGTGTGAGGCGCCGATGAGCGATGGCCTGCGCTCTTCGGCGCCCCCGGGCGAGCCGCAAGGCGCGCGGCGCAAGCTCGCCGACCGCGCCTGGTGGC
>JAQGMN010000011.1 GCA_028292345.1 Polaromonas sp.
TTTTGAATGTCAAAAAGACATGGCACAACCCTTGCATAAATAGCCCCGCTGCCAAGGTTGGCGGCATGTAGGCCCGGTGCAATGGCGGATTGGGCAGACAGGACGATGGCGTCCCCACGGATGAGCAGGCTTTTCCAAGCTGTTGCTGTCTTGTGCGGACGCCTTTTTTGTTTTTGCGAACTGCCTACGGGGGTCACGATGAAAAAATCCAGACTGGTAATGATTGGTAACGGCATGGCCGGCGTGCGTGCGCTGGAGGAACTGCTGAAGATTGCGCCCGAGCTCTACGACATCACCGTGTTCGGCGCCGAGCCGCACCCCAACTACAACCGCATATTGCTGTCGCCGGTGCTGGCCGGCGAGCAGACGCTGGGTGAGATCGTGCTCAACGACTGGTCCTGGTACACGGACAACCACATCACGCTGCACGCCGGCTGGACCGTCAGCAGCGTGGACCGGGTGCGCCGCGTGGTGCATGCTTCCAACGCCGCGGGCGAAACCCTCAGCGCCGAATACGACCGGCTGATCATGGCGACCGGCTCGAACCCGTTCATCCTGCCGATCCCGGGCAAGGACCTCAAAGGCGTGCTCGCCTACCGCGACATTGCCGACACGCAGGCCATGATCGACGCGGCCGTGCTGTACAGGCATGCGGTCGTCATCGGCGGCGGCCTGCTGGGCCTGGAAGCGGCCAACGGCCTGATGAAGCGCGGCATGGAAGTCACCGTCGTCCATGTGGGCGACTGGCTGATGGAGCGCCAGCTCGACGACGTGGCCGGCAAGCTGCTGCAAAAGTCGCTGGCCGAGCGCGGCATGAAATTTTTGATCGGCGCGAACACGCAGGAACTCGTCGGCGGCGACGACGGCCGCGTCAAGGCGGTGAAATTCAAGGACGGCACTGAAGTCCCGGCCGACCTGGTCTGCATGGCCGTGGGTATTCGCCCCAACACCGCGCTGGCCGAAAAAATGCGCCTGCACGTCAACCGCGGGATCGTCGTGAGCGACACCCTGCAGACCACCACCGACGCGCGCATCTACGCGGTCGGCGAATGCGCCGCGCACCGGGGCATCGCCTACGGCCTGGTCGCGCCGCTGTTCGAGCAGGGCAAGGTGCTGGCGAATCACCTGGCGATGTTCGGCATCGGCCGCTACACCGGCTCGCTGACCTCGACCAAGCTGAAGGTCACCGGCATCGACCTGTTTTCAGCCGGCAACTTCACGGGCGGCGAAGGCACCGAGGAAATCATCATGAGCGACCCGTTCGGCGGCGTCTACAAGAAGCTGGTCATCAAGGACGACAAGCTGGTGGGCGCGTGCCTGTACGGCGACACGGTCGATGGCAGCTACTACTT
Organism: Polaromonas sp.; assembly: GCA_028292345.1. GTDB lineage: Bacteria > Pseudomonadota > Gammaproteobacteria > Burkholderiales > Burkholderiaceae_C > Polaromonas. The sequence continues at coordinate 1,353 of JAQGMN010000011.1, forward strand.
CAAGCTGCTGCGCGACGGCCGCAGCGTGGCCGAGATCCGCGACAAGCTGATGTTCGGCGAGTCCAACATCGGCGACGTGGGCCATGAAGGCCACAACAAGGCCGCCTCCATGCCCGACAGCGCCGAAGTGTGCGGCTGCAACGGCGTGACCAAGGGCGCGATCTGCAAGGCCATCAAGGACAAGGGCCTGTTCACGCTCGACGAGGTGCGCAAGCACACCAAGGCCAGCGCCAGCTGCGGCTCGTGCACCGGACTGGTCGAGCAGATTTTGATGTTCACCGCCGGCGGCGATTATTCGGCCACGCCCAAGCTCAAGGCCATGTGCGGCTGCACCGACCACGGCCACCAGGCGGTGCGCGACGCCATCCGGGGCAGCAAACTGCTGACGATTGCCGAGGTGTACCAGTTCCTGGAATGGCGCACGCCCAACGGCTGCGCCAGCTGCCGTCCGGCCATCAACTACTACCTGATCAGCAGCTGGCCCAAGGAAGCGAAGGACGACCCGCAAAGCCGCTTCATCAACGAGCGCAGCCATGCCAACATCCAGAAAGACGGCACCTACAGCGTGATTCCGCGCATGTGGGGCGGCCACACCACCCCTGGCGAGCTGCGCCGCATCGCCGACGCGGCCGACAAGTACAGCATTCCCACCGTCAAGGTCACGGGCGGACAGCGCATCGACCTGCTGGGCGTTAAAAAAGAAGACCTGGCCAATGTCTGGAAGGACATCGGCATGCCCAGCGGCTTCGCCTATGCCAAGTCGCTGCGCACCGTGAAGACCTGCGTCGGCAGCGAATGGTGCCGCTTCGGCACGCAGGACTCGACCCAGATGGGCAAGGACCTGGAGCGCGCGCTGTGGGCGATGTACTCGCCGCACAAGGTCAAGCTGGCCGTCAGCGGCTGCCCGCGCAACTGTGCCGAGGCTGGCATCAAGGACATCGGCATCGTCGGCGTGGACTCGGGCTGGGAGCTGTACGTGGGCGGCAACGGCGGCATCAAGACCGAGGTGGCGCAGTTCCTGGTCAAGCTCAAGACCAGCGAGGAAGTGATGGAGTACAGCGGCGCCTTCCTGCAGCTCTACCGCGAGGAAGGCTGGTACCTGGAACGCACGGTGCACTACATCCACAGGGTCGGGCTGGAGCATGTCAAGAAGCAGGTGCTGGAAGACGGTGCGCGCAGAAAGGCGCTGTGGGAACGGCTGCAGTTCTCGCTCGACGGCGAGCCCGACCCGTGGTTCGAGCACAAGGACGCGGCCGTGGACACGCGCCAGTTCACTGCCATTTCGCTGGATGCCCCAGGGGCCGAAACAACTGCGGCCCTGGCATCGACTGCCACCGCTTGATCCTGCAACGCCACAAGGAACCGCAATGAGTGAATGGAAAAAAATCTGCCTGGTCAACGACATTCCCGTGCTCGGCTCGCGCCGGGTGTCGCGCCCGCAGGGCATGGATGTGGCCGTGTTCCGGAACAGCGAAGACCAGGTCTTCGCCCTGCTCGACCGCTGCCCGCACAAGGGCGGGCCGCTGAGCCAGGGCATCGTCTTTGGCACGCGCGTCGCCTGCCCGCTGCACAACTGGAGCATCGGCCTGTGCGACGGCCAGGCTGCCCTGCCCGACGAAGGCTGCACCACCGCCTTTGCCTGCAGGGTCGATGGCGGCGAGGTGTACCTGGA
>JAQGMN010000016.1 GCA_028292345.1 Polaromonas sp.
TTTTGCTGAATGACTTGCTCGTCCTCGATTTTCTGGATGGTGGCGGCGGTGTAGCTGCCGTAGAAAATGGGTTCGGGGCTGACGCACAGCAAGGTGGCCTCCAGGTCGAGCGACGAGCGGGCCATGCTGCCAACCGCCTCGATGGCCCGGTTGGCATGCTCGGAACCATCCACCGCAATCAATATTTTCAGCATGCCCTTCTCCTTGAGTGAGTGAAAACCAAACAGGTTACCTGCGCCCGGACAGCGCTGCAGGATGGCCAAAACGCACCGCCGCCGGCCCGGGCACCCAGGCCATGACCGGCGCGGAGCACTTCACCGTGACTCCCTTTTTCGCTGAATGGCGAACACAGCCTGAATCTAGACCTGGCCCGGCCAGCGACCTTGCGCCACATCAATCCCGCGCAAGTGAGCAGCGCCAGAAATTCGGGTTCAGGCCGCTGCCGCCGCCTGCTCGATGGCCTCGCGGTGCGACTGCTGGCCGACGTGCCGGTCCTGCCGCTCGGACCGGGGCTTGGCAGCGCCAGCCGGCAGGGCGCTGCGCCCGGCCGCCAGCCGATCGGCCAGGCAATGCGGACGGCCCCGCGCCCCGCTGGCGCGGTAATCGGCCAGCAGCGCGGCGCAAACGGCGTCAGGGTCCAGGCCGCGCGCTTGCGCCAGGTGCTCAAACAGCAGGTCCACCAGCTTTTCCAGCGCAAATTCATGCGTCTTGCCGGTCGTTTGCCACAGCCAGTCGCTGAAGGCCAGGAAATGGTGGAAGGCCGAACCCGCCACTTGCGGGCTGTCCCTGAGCAGCAGGCGCAGCGCTTCGGAAAACCGGCCCGAGTTGGCAACCATTTCCCAGTAGCGCGCAAAGCGCTGGATGCGCTGCATCGTGGCGAAGCCAATCGTTGACGTCTGCAAAATCGTGTACGGCGTCTGCGGGTCGTAGGCCATCGCAAAATCCACCGTGTGCCGGGTGATCGGCGTGCCGCGCAGGCGCTTGAGGATGCCGAACTGGATTTCGTGCGGCCCCAGGGCATGCAGGCGGTCAAAGCCGTCGGCAAAGCTTTGCAGCGTTTCGCCCGGCAGGCCGAAGATCAGGTCGGCATGGACATGCGCCTGGCTTTCATTCACCAGCCAGCGCAGGTTGTCGGCGGTCTTGACGTTGTCCTGCCGGCGCGAGATGCGCTGCTGGACCTCCGGGTTGAAGCTCTGGATGCCGACCTCAAACTGCAGCGAACCGGCCGGGAACTGCGCGATCAGCGCCTTCAGCCGGTCCGGCAGGCTGTCGGGCACCACCTCGAAATGCACGAACAGGTCGGGCGCCATGCGGTCGAGGAAGAACTGCAAAATCCGCACCGAAAAATCTACCTTCAAATTGAAGGTGCGGTCCACGAACTTGAAATTGCGCGCGCCGCGCCGGTAGAGCAGCGCCATCTCCGCCATGAAGTGGTCCAGACCGAAGGCCCAGGCGGTCTTGTCGAGCGAGCTCAGGCAGAACTCGCACTTGAACGGGCAGCCGCGCGAGGCTTCGACATACAGCAGGCGCTGGCTTAGATCCTCGTCGGTGTAGTCGTTGTAGGGCAAGGCCAGCTCGTCCAAGGGCGGCTGCTCGCCGGCGATGACCTTCATCAGCGGCTGCGGGCCGTCGAGCAAGACGCGGCACAGCTTGGGAAAGCTCACATCGCCCCAGCCGGTCACCACATGGTCGGCCAGCCGGCAGATGTCCTGCTCGCCGGTTTCAAAGCTCACTTCCGGCCCGCCCAGCACGACCCTGATGTCGGGCCGCAGGGTTTTGAGCAGGCGCACGACCTGCGTGGTCTCGACCACGTTCCAGATGTAGACGCCCAGGCCGATGACACGCGGATTGAGCGCCAGCAGGCTTTCGACGATCTGCACCGGCCGCTGCCCGATGGTGAATTCGCGCAGCCGCGTCACGGCGCGCAGGCCGGCGCCGCCGTGCAGGTCCATGTTCGCCAGCAGGCAGCGCAGGCCGAGCGAGGCATGGATGTACTTGGCGTTGAGCGTGGCCAGGACGATGGCGGGTTCGGCAGCAGGGCCGGACAGGGAAGGCGGCGTCGGAACAACAGGAATGGCAGGGCGGCTCATGCCGGCATTATCAAACCAGCGGCCGGCCCTGCGGCGCCTAGCGCAAGCGCCAGTCCTGAAAACATGGCTGGGGCCTTAACCCGGCACCTTTTTCCATTCGCACTGAAGCGAAGCGTCGGTGCGCTGCTGCGACTCGCAAATCTCCCAGAAGGCGCGCTCGTCCCCGCCCTTGTTCCAGATGTACTGGCCCCGGATCACGCCGAGCAGAAAGCACGCCGGCCCGGCCCCGGTGAGCCAGCACAGGTCGCTGGCCGAGGCACCGCCCCACAGCGACGACACGACGCTGTATTGATGCGCCTGCTGGGTCTGCGGAAGTTCCGGAAGTTCCTTGATGTAGGCCATGGTGGCCGCATTCACCGCTTCGGCCTGGTCGGCGCGGACGCGGGCGCCGGCGCAGGCCAGGCCCAACAAGGCGATGGCAATGAGTCTGGACATCAAAGACCTTTCGGAACAAGTCCTGGCGGGGAAACCCTGCCGGTATCATCCAGCCGATGCATTCCAGCGGGCTTTCCCACCATGCGGCCTAGAAACAGCACCGGCGATTCCTTTTTTGCCTGGGAAGGCGACGTGCTGGTGGTCAACATCCTGGGCAAGCCCGGCGCGGGCAAGGACGCCATCGGCAAGCCCAAGGGCACGCAGCTCAAGATCAGCGTGACCGCCGCGCCCAGGGGCGGCAAGGCGACCGACCACATGGTGCGTTTCCTGGCGCCGCTGTTCGGCGTGGCGGCGGCCGACATCGAGGTGGTGTTCGGCCAGGAGAACGTCAACAAGCAGTTGCGCATCCGGGCACCCAAAAAGCTGCCGGCGGTGTTTGCCTTGCCCGGCGGCGATTGAAGGCGCAGCAAGGGCTGACGCACAATCGGGCCTGCCGGACGCTTCCGGAACTAATGACGGCACCGCTTCTCAGACCCTCACCATGAATTTCATCCGTTTCCTTTCAGCTATTTTTTTGATAGCTGCTTGCGCACTACCCATCAGCGCAAACGCCCAAAATAGCTTGATAAAACCGGCGCAGGGCAGCCCGGTGGTGACCACCGGGCAGGTGCGCGCCGAACTGCTGGCCTGGGCGCCCGAGGGCGTCGAGCCGGGCAAGCCGGTCTGGCTGGGCCTGCAGCTGGCGCACCAGCCCGAATGGCACACCTACTGGAAAAATTCCGGCGACTCGGGCCTGCCGACGATGCTCGAATGGCAGCTGCCGGCCGGCATCACGGCCGGCGACATTGCCTGGCCGACGCCGAAAAAAATCCCCATCGGCACGCTGGCGAACTACGGTTATGAGCAGACCGTGCTGCTGCCGGTGCCGCTGACCGTGGCACCCGGCTTCGATGCGCCGCAGCTCGACGTGAAGCTCAGGGCCAGCTGGCTGGTCTGCCGCAAGGAATGCATTCCGCAGGAGGGCGAATTCACGCTGAGCCTGCCCGCCCGGGGCTCGACGGCGGCGAGCGGCGCGGCCTTTCAGGCGGCCTTCGATGCCGCACCCAAGCCGCTGCCCACCGGCGCCAGCCAGCTGGAGGTCAGCGGCAAGGCGCTCAAGGTGTCGCTGGCCGGACTGCCCGCTTCGCTGCAGGGAAAAACGCTGGCGCTCTTTCCGGAAACCGGCAGCGTGATCGAGCCGGCCGGCGCCTGGCAACAGGCTTGGGAAGGCGCGCTCTGGACGGCGCAGCTGCCGCTGTCCAGCCAGCGCCTGGACAGCCCGGCGCGAATGCCGCTGGTCGTGGCCTGGGGCGAGGCCGCCTACCGCATCGATGCGCCAGTCAAGGGCGAATGGCCGGCGGTGGCGGCACCGGCGGGGGTGTCGCCGGCGCTGCAGGCGGCGCTCCGGGCCAATGCGGCTGCGGCGCCCGGCGCACCGGCCAAGGCGTCGCCGGGCCTGCTGGCGGCGCTGCTCGGGGCGCTGCTGGGCGGGCTGATCCTGAACCTGATGCCCTGCGTGTTCCCGGTGCTGGCGATCAAGGTGGTCGGTTTCGTCAACGAGAAAAGCCGGGCCGCGCGCATTACCTCGGGGCTGGCCTACACCGCCGGCGTGGTGCTGTCCTTCCTGGCGCTGGGCGCGCTGCTGCTGGGCCTGCGCGCCACGGGCGAGCAGCTGGGCTGGGGTTTCCAGCTGCAAAGCCCGGCGGTGGTCGCGGGGCTGGCGGCGCTGTTCACCCTGCTGGGGCTGAACCTGGCGGGCCTGTTCGACTTTGGCAGCATCCTGCCCGGCCGCGTCGTCAACCTGCAGGCGAAAAACCCCGGCGTGAATGCCTTTTTGTCGGGCGTGATGGCGACGGCCATTGCCTCGCCCTGCACCGCGCCGTTCATGGGCGCGTCGCTGGGGTATGCCGTCGGCCTGCCGGCGGCGCAGGCGCTGGCGGTGTTCGGCGCGATCGGCATCGGCATGGCGCTGCCCTACCTGGCCGCCAGCGTGGTGCCCGGCGTGGCGCGCCTCCTGCCGCGCCCCGGCGCGTGGATGGTGACCTTCAAGCAGCTGATGGCGTTTCCGATGTTCGCCACCGTCGCCTGGCTGGTCTGGGTGCTGGGCCAGCAAAGCGGCATCGACGGCGCGGGCGCCCTGCTGGCGCTGCTGGTGCTGCTGGCGCTGGCGGTCTGGTCGTTCAGCCTGCGCGGCACGGCGCGTCGCGCAATTGCTACTTTTTCAGTAGCGCTATGCGCTTTGGGGATTTGGGCCATCGGCCCGAACATCGTCAAACCGGCGCTGACGCCCGTGGCCGCCGCCTCGGCACGCTGGCAGGACTGGCAGCCCGGCCGCGTCGAGCAGCTGACGGCGCAGGGTCAGAGCGTGTTTGTCGATTTCACCGCCGCCTGGTGCGTGACCTGCCAGTACAACAAGAAGACCACGCTGGCCAATGCCGAGGTGCTGGCCGACATGGACGCCAGGAACGTCGCCCTGCTGCGCGCCGACTGGACGCGCCGCGACCCGGCCGTGACCCAGGCGCTGGCCGAACTTGGCCGCAGCGGCGTGCCGGTCTACGTGTTTTACAAGCCCGGCCGCGCGCCGGTGGTATTGTCCGAAATCTTGTCCGTGCGCGATGTCCGGGCCGAGCTGACCAGGCTGTGATGAATCCATGCCCGGCCAGCCCCTGAAAGCCCTGCCCTCTCCAACCCCCAGGAGCCCATCCATGAAGTCACATGCCTCCCCCGAACGCATTGCCCGCATCCTCAATGACTGCCGCACCATTGCCGTCGTCGGCCTGTCGCCCAAGCCGCACCGGGCCAGCTTCGACGTGTCGCGCTACATGCAGGCGGCCGGCTACCGCATCATTCCCGTCAACCCGAACGCCACCGAGGTGCTGGGCGAAAAGGCCTATGCCACGCTGCGCGAAGCCGCGCAGCACGAAAAGATCGACCTGGTGAACTGCTTCCGCAACAGCGAGGACATTCCGCCCGTGGTCGACGATGCCATCGCCATCGGCGCCCGCGCGGTCTGGATGCAGCTGGGCGTGGCGCATGAAGGTGCCGCCGCCACGGCCGAGGCCGCCGGCCTGCTGGTGGTGCAGGACCACTGCATCAAGATCGACCACCGGGTGCTGCTGTCCAGCGGACTGATCGACCCCCAGGCGCAGCCGGTCGGGCCCTCGCCCTGAAGCCGGCTGGCCAGACGCGCCTGCGTGCGTCGCGCAGCGTATCCGGTTTCCTTGCCTGGCTGCCGGCCGCGCTGATGCTGGCGCTGGCGGGCTGCGCCGGCCCGGCGTCCATCGAGCGCGGCGAGACGCTGGTGGCGCCGATGCGGCCCACCGAGCTGGCCCAGTCGGACGTCAACCGCATGGCCACGCTGGCCATGCGCGACAACCTGGACAGCCTGCTGCGCATTGCCGACAAGCTGTACCGGCGCAATCCGGCCGAATGGAAAAAAACCGGCGCCGCCAGCCGGGAAGCCGCCCTGGCAAAGTTGCAACGCTCGCTGGAAAGCCCGGTGCCGTGGCCCGAACTGCAGGGCCGGCGCGACATTGCCGCGCTGTCGCTGGCGCTGCATCCTGATTTCACCGGCGACCGGGTCGCCGCCTTCACGGCCGCCAGCGCCGACATGCTGGTGACCGCCCATGGCGGCCGAACGCGCCTGTACCTGGTGGACAGCCTGGACAACCAGCATGTCTACAACGCCGCGCGCAACGTCGAGATCGCCGTCTGGCTGCTGTCGAACCGGCGCAATGCCGCAGGCCAGCCGCTGCTGCTGGCCGACGAAATTTCCGGATTGGAGCGCAACCTGAGCTTCGAGCGCGAATTCGGCAAGATCATCGCCCGGCTCGACCTGCTGGCCGAGGTGGCGACCGAGAAATACCGCCGCGCGGTGATCAGCTATGTGCAGAATTTTGTGGGCGGGACGTTTTTGCAGTTCTTGCCGGTGCGGTGATAAAGATGTGGGCTGTTAACGTTGGAGCTAAGTTGGCACCGACGGTGGAACGCCAGGCCCGGGGTGCAGACAATGTACAGGGTACCTGCGGCCCGGGCCCGGTGGCCCGCCGTTGGGGCTCAACTTGAGCGACGGGTTAGGCGTCACTCAGTCGCTCAATTGGTCTCCGGTTCATCTTGTGGGCTTGGATGAGAGAGTTGGACCAATCGATGACCTCAGAATTCAAGAACTTTGTCAAAAACTCTTCGATTGTCTGCTGGAGAGCGCCTATTCTTGGTGTCTCAAGGAGGTCGCCCGGGAAGTGAATCTGGTTTCTAAGTTCCCGAAATTCGTCGATGACTGCCAATACCTCTGCTTCGAGTTCCAAGGCACTTGCGTACTCTGGCTTCTCGATTAACCAAGAAAATCTAAGAGATCCATTCTTTAGCCCCGGCAAGTAGTTGGACTTGCCATCGAACATGTAGTTCGTTGCTCGTAACAGTTCGGCGCGCTTGACTGGGCGATGAACCTGCTTTAGCCCGAGGTCTTTGCAGCCTGGCGCCTTGGCGTCAATTTCGTGAATGACGACATCACGCGCAAGGAGACGAGCCTTAAGGTGGAGTTCAAAGCCGCAGGCAATCTTCAGATGCTCGTAGTTTATGTACTCCATTCGCTTCACCGAGGCAGGACCCCAAGGGTAGTCGCGCCCGGTCTCGAAGCCTCCTTTCGCGAGCCAGTCAGACTTCTTGGACTGTTCACTCTTGAGTTCGGCGTTACGAGCAATGAGAATGGTGTCCTTGAACGCGTGTAGCGCCTCAACATTCAAGCTGACAGCACCGTGATCACGGTGTAGTTCATCGATGTAGAGAAGATGCGAGTACCGATAGACATCGGAGCCTGGAAGTCCCTGGGCTCTGGCTTCAGGGGTGGGCAGATGTGGTGGCATGTGACACCTAACGTGATGTACACCGCAAGGTACTGCGGTATAACGTGGAAACTTTAACTCCAAAAAGTTTCATTTACCGTTTTCCTTGTTCAATAGTTAGCTACATTAAAAATAGCATCAAACCCCGCAATTTCCAGCAATTGGTTCAGTGCGTGTTTGGGCCGATTTTTGACCAAAAGCTGTAAGCTCAATATTGCCAATGGTAGAGCTTAATCACTTTTTTCCGCCAGAATCGCCCTAGGAAAAGCCCCCCCTTGCATACCGTGGATGCAGCTACAGGTGGGCAGTTCTGCAAACTTGCGAAAGGCCGGCGCGCTGACAATAAGCCTTTCCCAGCCCCAACCCCTTCAATCAAAACCCCCATGCCCCAGAACCACCTGCCCAAGGTCAAGAGCCAGTACGAAGCCATGCCCTACCCGCCGTGCAATCCGCAGGACGAGCACCAGCGCCTGATGATGACGTGGCTGGAGGACCTGCCGATGATCAACCACTACTGCTTTGCCGGAAAGCAGTCTTTCCAGAACAAATTCCGGGCGCTGGTGGCCGGCGGCGGCACGGGCGACGCCACCATCTTCCTGGCCGAGCAGCTGCGCGGCACGGATGCCGAGATCGTCCACCTCGACATGAGCCATGCCAGCATCGTGCTGGCGCAGGAACGCGCCAGGATTCGCGGCCTGACCAACATAACCTGGGTGCATTACTCGCTGCTGAGTCTGCCGGCGCTCGGCCTGGGCAAGTTCGACTACATCAACTGCAGCGGCGTGCTGCACCACCTGGCCGACCCGGACCTGGGGCTGCGCGTGCTTCTGAGCGCGCTCAAGCCCGACGGCGCCATCGGCCTGATGGTCTATGGC
>JAQGMN010000028.1 GCA_028292345.1 Polaromonas sp.
CGCGGTTTTACGAAGAAGACAACGGCGAGTTGCACATCCGTTCGGACTTTCTGATTGCCGACGAAGACGAGCCCCGCACGGTGCGCGTGGCCTTCATCCTCAACCTGGTCAATGACGACCTGAAGAGCAAGGGCGTGCTGTTTTCGATCCACGACGAGGACGTGCCGGTGTTCAGGCTGCTGCGCATGCGCGCACGTCGCGCGCCGGGACTGATTGAAGATGCCAAGGAAGTGCTGCTCAAGCTGTTCGACGCCGATGCCGAGTATTCGGCAGACACGCTCGAAGGCATTTACGTCGATCTTGAAAAAGTCAGCACCAAGGTGCTCTCAGGCGATGTGACTGACGTGATGGCCGGCGAGGTGCTGGGCGCCATTGCCCGCCATGAGGACCTGAGCGGCCGCATCCGGCGCAATGTGATGGACACGCGGCGCGCCGTCAGCTTCATGATGCGCAGCAAGATGCTCAATGCCGAGCAGTTCGAGGAAGCGCGCCAGATTCTGCGCGACATCGACTCGCTCGACTCGCACACCGCCTTCCTGTTCGACAAGATCAACTTTTTGATGGATGCGACCGTCGGCTTCATCAACATCAACCAGAACAAGATCATCAAGATATTTTCAGTGGCCAGCGTCGCGCTGCTGCCGCCCACCTTGATTGCCAGCGTCTACGGCATGAACTTCAAGATGATGCCGGAACTGGACTGGACGCTGGGGTATCCGTATGCCCTGGCCTTGATGATTGCCAGCGCCGTGGTGCCGATGTGGTATTTCAGGAAGCGCGGCTGGCTGAAGTGAGACTTTGCTTCCGGTTCAGCACAAAACCAGCCTTTTGCGCAATAGCATCAAGCGTAGTTAGCTATATTTTCGATAGCAAACCCAGGAAGCGCTCGATGATCGCCCGGGCATAGCGGCTGGCAACGGCATCGACGAAGGCCGGAAAATCAACATGGGCGCTGTCGTCCGCCCGGTCTGAAATGGTGCGCATCACGGCAAACGGCACGCCGTAGTCCATGCAGACTTGCGCCACGGCGGCCCCTTCCATCTCGACAGCCAGCACCGCATGGCCCGCGCTGGCCATCAGTTCGCGCAGAAGCTTCGATTCGCCAGCGCCCGAGACAAAACGGTCGCCGCTGGCAATCAGGCCCTGGTGGACGCAAGCGCCGCCAAATCCGTGCACCGCCGGCTTTCGTGCGCCAGCGCCCCGCAACTCGCCTCGAACAGCAGCGCGCTCAAGGCCGCATCGCAGTGGAACCTGGTCTTGCCATACAGCGGGACTTCATAGCGGGGAAACAGCGGGGAGGCATCCAGGTCGTGCTGCACAAAATCCGTCGCCACCACCACGTCGCCCACCTTCACGCCATGGCCCAGTCCGCCAGCCACGCCGGTGAACACGATGCGGCGAACGCCGAAACGCTCGATGAGCGCGGTTGCCGTGGTGGCAGCGGCTACCTTGCCAATTTTTGACAAGGCCAGCACCACGGGCTGGCCGTGCAAATCTCCCAGCCAGAAATCGCGGCTGGCATGGACGACCTTGCGCGGCCGATGCAGCAGTTCCATGAGGCCGCGCTGCTCCTGCGACAGCGCGCTCAGGATGGCAACCGGGGTGGAGGCAGTGTCGGAAGTGAAGGGCATGGCCTCGATTTTTACCGGCAAATCAATGCCGGAAGGGGTCGATCCTGCCTTTCTTGAAACGGATGCCGGGTGATTAAGAATTTGTACGGCTTAGCGCTTGTCGCGCAGTTCGCGGCGCAGGATCTTGCCAACCGGTGTCTTGGGCAATTCGGTGCGGAATTCCACGACCTTCGGCTGCTTGTAGCCGGTGAGGTTTTCCTTACAGTAAGCGCGCACATCCGCTTCGCTCAGGTCGGGGTTCTTCTTCACGATCACGAGCTTGACGGCTTCGCCCGATTTTTCGTCGATCACGCCGACGCAGGCGCATTCCAGCACGCCGTCCATTTTGGAAACGATTTCCTCGATCTCGTTCGGATAGACATTGAAACCGCTGACCAGCACCATGTCCTTCTTGCGGTCGATGATCTTGAAAAACCCGTTCTCGTCGATGATGCCGACGTCGCCCGATTTGAAGTACCCGTCCGGCGTCATCACCTTGTCGGTTTCGTCGGGCCGCTGCCAGTAGCCCGCCATGACCTGCGGCCCCTTGATGGCGATCTCGCCGGGCTGGCCGGGCGCGACCTCATGGCCTTCATCGTCCAGCAGCTTGAACCAGGTGCCGGGAATCGGCACGCCGATGGTGCCGGTGAAGCTTTTGCTGTTGGTCGGGTTGCAGCTGGCCGATGGCGAGGTTTCCGACAGGCCATAGCCTTCGCAGATCGGACACCCGGTCTTTTGCAGCCACAGTTTGGCCACCGCGCTTTGCACCGCCATGCCGCCGCCGAGCGAGATTTTCAGGTGCGACCAGTCCACGGTGTTGAAGTCCGGGTGATTGGCCAACCCGTTGAACAGGGTGTTGACGGCCGGAAAACTGTTGACCTTGTGCTTGGCAAGTTCCTTGAGCACCGCCGGCAGGTCGCGGGGATTGGGGATCAGGATGTTTTTCCCGCCGGTCCGCATGCCCAGCATCATGTTGACCGTGAACGCGAAGATATGGTAGAGCGGCAGCGCGCAGACATAGGTGGGCTGCTCGCCTGCGCCCAGGCTCGCCATGGCCGGGCCGTTCCAGGCTTCGGACTGCAGCACATTGGCAATCACGTTGCGGTGCAGCAGCACGGCCCCCTTGGAAACCCCGGTCGTGCCGCCGGTGTACTGCAGCACGGCAATGTCGTCGGGCTTGATGTCCGGCCGCTTGAGCACGCCGCGCGTGCCTTGCGCCAGGGCATCGTTGAAGCGCACGGCGCCCGGCAGGTTGAAGGGCGGCACCATTTTCTTGACGCTGCGCACCACGTAGTTGACCAGCGCGCCCTTGAGCAGACCAAGCTGATCGCCCATCGAGCACAGCACGACATGCTTGACCGGCGTGTTGGCCAGGCACTGTTCCAGCGTTCCGGCAAAGTTCTCGACGATCACGATGGCCTTGGCACCTGAGTCCTTGAGCTGGTGCTCCAGTTCTCGCGGCGTGTAAAGCGGGTTCACATTCACCACGACGTAGCCGGCGCGCAGGATGGCCGCCACCGCGACCGGGTACTGCGGCACGTTGGGCATCATGATGGCCACACGGTCGCCGCGCGCCAGGCCCAGGCCCTGCAGATAGGCCCCAAACGCCAGGGACAGGCTGTTGGTCTGGCCGAAAGTGATCTCCTTGCCCATGAAGCTGTAGGCAACCCGGTCTTTGTAGGTCTTGAAGCTTTCCTCCATCAAGGCCACCAGGGACGGGTATTGCGAGGCATCGATATCGGCGGGAACGCCTGCCGGATAAGCCTTGAGCCAGGGGCGTTCAACTTCATCAGGTTTCATCACTGCATTCATCTTCCTTGCCTCCAGTACCATTATTTTTTACTTACTTGTCGCTTACATGAATTTTCAGGGGAAACCGGTTCCTTGGCTATTAGGTTTTCCCTAGCAAACAAGGATGTTCAGACGACACGGCGCTGCAATCGAGCCGTTTGGCAGCGGCTGATGGCGCGCTGGCACACAGCGTGCCGGCACAGCAGAGGCTTACTCGATGGCCTTGCCCATGTCCTCGATGATCTTCTTGGCGTCGCCAAACACCATCATGGTCTTGTCCATGTAGAACAGTTCGTTGTCCAGCCCGGCATAACCGGCGGCCATGCTTCGCTTGTTGACAATGACGGTCTTGGCCTTGTACGCCTCCAGGATCGGCATGCCGTAGATCGCGCTGCCCTTGACATGCGCGGCCGGGTTCACCACGTCGTTGGCGCCCAGGATGATGGCCACGTCGGCCTGGCCGAACTCGGCATTGATGTCCTCCATCTCGAACACCTGGTCGTAGGGCACCTCGGCCTCGGCCAGCAGCACGTTCAT
>JAQGMN010000037.1 GCA_028292345.1 Polaromonas sp.
TGAATCCCCTTTTGCCTGGATCGGCGGCGAGGAGCGCGTCAAGGCGCTGGTCGAGCGTTTCTACGACCTGATGGACCTGGAGCCCGCGTACACCGCCTTGCGCGGCGCGCACGGCAGCACGCTGGACAATGCCAGGGAGCGCCTGTTCTGGTTCCTCTGCGGCTGGCTGGGCGGGCCGCAGCACTACACCGAGCGCTTCGGCCATCCGCGCCTGCGCCAGCGCCACATGCCGCAGCATTCCGGCGGCGGCAGTATTGGCATCAAAGAGCGCGACCAGTGGCTGGCCTGCATGGACCAGGCGATGCAGGAAACCGGCGTGGACGACGCCTTGCGCGCCCGGCTCAATGCGTCGTTTTTCCAGACCGCCGACTGGATGCGCAACCGGGGCGAATGACGATCAGGCGCTGGCCATGCTGCCCTGCGCCACCGTCAGCGGCGGCGTGCCCTGCTTGAACATCGAAGCCAGTTGCTTGCGCAGCTCTGGCGTGTCGGTGTGCCCATGCACGGCGACAGCATGCTGCACGGCGGCCTCAAGCAGTTCCTTGTCGCTGTCGGCCGACAGCGCGACGCTGCAGTTCATGGTGCTGGGGAATTCCCTGCAATCGATGTATTGGCGTGACATGTTGGATCCTTTCAATGCTTTGCTTCATCAGCCAGGTTCGGCAGCGTCTGGGCGATGCGTCAAACCCGTGGTTCTCTCCTCGCAGCCGGGCTTGCACCGGCATCAAGAACTTCTGGTGCTGAAATGCAGGATCGCACCGGAAGCGCTCAACACAACATGCTGAAACCGCCACGAAAAATTGTCAACATGCCCCATGTGCAACCACCAGCCCGCGCTGGCGGCCTGCGATCAGTCACCCGCTATCAAGACCGACAACATATGAATGAAAACTGGTTTTCCCGCTTTAGGCACGGGCACTGAAAGCTATCGAATAAATAGCATTTCAAGTTTCAGGCGCCGCTTTTTCACCACGGCGCCAGCAGCACCACCAGGGCTCCGGCGCCGCCATGGGCCGGGCGCGCCTGCACAAAGGCCAGCACTTCCTTTTTCTGCACCAGCCAGCTTTGCACCCGGCCCTTGAGCACCGGCGCCTTGCCGGGCGAGCCCAGGCCCTTGCCGTGCACCACGCGAACGCAGCGCACGCCGGCCTTGTTGGCGTCGCGGATAAAGACGCCCAGCGCATTGCGCGCATCCTCGCGCCGGAAACCGTGCAGGTCGAGCTGGCGCTGGATGCTCCAGTTGCCCCGGCGCAGCTTGCGCACCACATCGACACCGATGCCCGGGCGCCGAAAGCTCAGGGCTTCGTCGGTGTCGAGCAGGTTTTCCACATCGAAGCCGTCCGAAAGCGCTTCCTGCATGACAGCCAGCTCGTCGCGCTGGCGCTGCTCGGCCACCGGCGCCGGCCGCGCCCGTTCCAGGCTGGCCTTGAGGCCGGGCCGGTGTTGCGGCGCCAGGGCCATGACGCGTCCCACGGCGCGTGAAAACATCTCTTTTTCAGCCCGGGCCCGCGCTGCGGCGGCACGGGCCTCAGCCTGCCGTTCCGCTTCCAGGCGGGCGCGCAGTTCGAGCTCTCGCCGTACCGGCAGAAGGTCTTTCAGGTCCCGGATCGGCAGGCTTTTATGGCGTGGGGATGAGGGCGCAGGCATGATGGTGGCGAAAATGGACGTGCGGAAATGCCGCAAGCCCCCATCCTAAAGCAGTCCGAGTTCGGCCATCGAGACCGACCGGGAAGCCGTCACCACGAAATGGTCGAGTACCCGCACATCGACCAGCGCCAGCGCGCTTCTCAGGGTGTGGGTCAGCAACTCGTCGGCGCGCGAAGGCTCCGCCGCGCCGCTGGGGTGGTTGTGCGCCAGCACCACGCTGGCGGCATTCAGCGCCAGCGCCCGGATCACCACCTCGCGCGGATACACGCTGGTTTGCGTCAGTGTGCCGCGAAACAGTTCCTCCAGGGCAATCAGCCGGTTCTGGCTGTTCAGGAACAGCACCGCGAAAATCTCGTGCGGCCGGCTGCCCAGCTGCAGCTGGAGGTAGTCGCGCACCGCCTGCAGTGTGGAAAACAAGGCTTTTTCCCGCAGTTCCTCGGCCAGTGCGCGCCGGGCCAGTTCCAGCACGGCGACAATTTCAGCGCGCTTGGCCGGCCCCAGTCCCTTGATGCACCTGAGCGCTTCGGGTCCGGTGTGCAGCAGTCCGGCCACGCCGCCAAAGTTGTCGAGCAGTTCCTGGCCCATCTGCAGCGCATTCTTGCCCGGCAGGCCGGTGCGCAGCAGCAGCGCCAGCAACTCGGCATCGCTGAGCGCCGCCGGTCCGCGTGCCAGCAGCTTTTCGCGCGGACGCGCGTCCTCGGGCAAGTCTTTGAGGAGCATGAATAAGGCCGTTGGGGAAAATTTGCAAGCAAAAGTAAACGAAGTATGCCGCAGCGCATGGCCGACCACGGCCGTGATTCCCCTGAAAAAGCATGAAAAAGACATGCCGCCGGGCCTGCACGGGCCTGGCTTTCTACAATAGGGACAGTTCCGTCAATGTTGCCGGCCGGCCCTGCCGGCCCGAAAGTCTTATGTCCACTGTGCAATCCCCAACCGTGCCAGCTCCCCCCCTCGTGGTCGGGCCAGGCTCTTTCCTGACGCTGCATTACCGCATGGCCGCGCCGGGCGGCGCGGCCATCATCAACACCTTCGAAGGCAAACCGGCCACGCTGAGCCTGGGCAACGGCGAATTGTCGCCAGCCATCGAGCAGCGCCTGCTCGGCCTGCCCGAAGGCATGCGCACCACGTTCCAGCTCGCCGCCGGCGAGGCTTTTGGCGAGCGCAATCCCCAACTGCTGCAATGGGTGGCGCGCAAGCTGCTCAATGAACTGGGCGACCCGGACGAGCGCTACAGCGTGGGCGACGTGGTGCAGTTCCCCACGCCCGACGGCATGGGCCAGTACGCTGGCGCGGTCCAGCAGGTCAAGGAAGACGGCGACGCGGTGCAGTTTGACTTCAACCATCCGCTGGCCGGCCAGCCAGTGGAGTTTGAAGTGCAGATCATAGGAGTTTTATGACAGCCCCCACGCTCCCCACTTCGCGTAGTTCGCTGCCCTTGCAGGGCGCCACGCCGCCAGAGTCGGCGCATCTTCAGGCTGTCCAAGCCCGCGCAGGCGGGCTTGGAGCCGCAGCCTTCAGCCCCGAGGGGGCCGCTGCGCCTGCGGTCTGGCAAAGCCAGTCCCGCGGCCCTGACTTGAAGGAAATTGTGTCCATGCCTGATGCTTCATTGGATGCACCCCCTGTACAACTTGAAGAAATTCTGCTGGCCGAGCCGCGCGGCTTTTGCGCCGGGGTGGACCGTGCGATCGAGATCGTCGAGCGGGCGCTGACCAAGTTCGGCGCGCCCATCTACGTGCGCCACGAGATCGTGCACAACACCTATGTGGTCAACGACCTCAAGACCAAGGGCGCCATCTTCATTGAAGAATTGTCCGATGTGCCGCCCGGCGCCACGCTGGTGTTCAGCGCCCACGGGGTCAGCCGGGCGGTGCAGGAGGAGGCGAGGGCGCGCGGTTTCCAGATTTTCGACGCCACCTGCCCGCTGGTGACCAAGGTGCATGTCGAGGTGGCCAAGCTGAGCAAGGAAGGCTACGAATTCATCATGATCGGCCACAAGGGCCATCCGGAAGTCGAAGGCACCATGGGCCAGCTCGACAGCGGCATCCACCTGGTCGAGGACGTGGCCGACGTGGCGCGCATTTTGCCGCTGCAGACCGAACGGCTGGCGGTGGTCACGCAGACCACGCTCAGCGTGGACGACGCGGCCGAGATCAGCGCGGCCATCGTGGCCCGGTTTCCGCAAGTGCGCAAGCCCAAGCACCAGGACATCTGCTATGCCACGCAAAATCGTCAGGACGCCGTCAAGGTGCTGAGCCCGCAGGTGGACATCCTGATCGTCGTCGGCAGCCCGACCAGTTCGAATAGCAACCGCCTGCGCGAACTGGCCGCCAAACTGGGCACCGAGGCCTACATGGTCGATGACGCCAGCGAACTGCAGGAAGCCTGGTTCGACGGCAAGAGCCGCGTGGGCCTGACGGCGGGCGCATCGGCCCCGGAAATCCTCGTCATGCAGGTCATTGACCGCATCAAGGCGCTGGGCGCCGTGTCGATCCGCAAGATGAAGGGGGTCGAGGAAACCCTCAAGTTCCCGCTGCCCAAGGGGCTGAAGCTGGACGCGCAGGGCCACCAACTGGAACTCGGCGGCAGCCAGCTCCACCAGCTGAACTGATCGGCCATGATGATTGATTGCTATGAAATAGAGAGCTGCAAGCGCATATTCGACGAGCGGTACAGCCACTTTATCCATCAAACTCCGCTGTGGAAGCTGCCCGGCAGGGCGCTGGGCGTGGAATGCGCCGAAGTGTGGCTCAAGCTGGAGCATCTGCAGACCGGCGGCAGCTTCAAGGCGCGCGGCGCGCTCAACCGCCTGCTGTCCAACCCGATTCCGGACAGCGGCGTGATCGTGGCGTCGGGCGGCAATGCGGGCATTGCCACGGCGGCTGCGGCCCGGGCGCTGGGTGTGCCCTGCGAGGTTTTTGTCCCGGATATCTCCAGCCCGGCCAAGCGGGCCCGGCTGGCCGCGCTGGGCGCGCAGGTGGTGGTCGGCGGCGCCGCCTATGCCGAGGCGCTGCAAGCCTGCCTGGCCCGGCAGCAGGAAACCGGCGCCTTGCTGACCCATGCCTACGACCAGCCCGAAGTGCTGGTGGGCGCCGGCACCATGGCGCTGGAAATTGAACGTC
>JAQGMN010000083.1 GCA_028292345.1 Polaromonas sp.
AGGCGCTCGTCGTCGAACCCCATGCGGCTGTGCGCCAGCTCGGCCGCCGACAGTTCGCGCACCTGGTTCAGCCTGCGGCGGTCGTCGTTGCCGATGAAGCCGCCATACAGGTTTTCGTCCACGTCGGGCGTGCCCTGCGCCGGGCGCTGGAAGACCTCGGACCAGAGCGCGCTCATGTCGGGCAGGCCAGCGGCGATTTCGGCATGTCGAAGCGCCTGTTCCTTGTCCACGCCCCAACGCGTCGCCATGGTGGCCGTTAAAGTCTGTAGATTACGTACGACCATGGGCGACTTGTTCAGGTGCACCGACTTGATCGGCAGGCGCTGCATCCCATCGGGCAGGTCCGCCGACTTGCTGAACAGCCGCAGGCGCAGCGTGGCCGCGTCGAGCAGCGGCAACTCGCTGGGGTCGTGCGCCAGGTCCCAGGCCAGCACCTCGTTCTTGTTCGCCGGATGGGTGGCCAGCGGAAACATGATCGCCAGGCAGCCGCGCTCGGGAGAGAACATGCCCGAGACATGCAAAAATGGCCTGGACATCTGCGCCGTTGCCGGCAGCCCCAGTTCGGCCAGCACCCGGGCCTTCTTGTGCAGTCCCAGGCAAAAGCCGAACAGCTTGGGCTGCGCCGTGCGGATCAGCCGGGCCAGCGCAATTGTGGCGCGCACATCCGACAGCGCATCGTGCGCGGCCTCATGCAGCAGGCCATTGGCCCGGGCCAGGTCTTCGAGCTTGAAGCTGGGCTTGCCATCCTCCTTCAGCGGCCATTCAATGCCGTCGGGACGCAGCGCATAGGCCATGCGGACCACGTCGAGCAGGTCCCAGCGTCCGCAGTCGTTCTGCCATTCGCGGCCATAGGGGTCGATCAAGTTGCGCCAGAACAGGTGCCGCGTCACCTCGTCGTCAAACCGGATGGTGTTGTAGCCCACGCCAATCGTGCCGGGCTGCGCCAGCACCTGCTCGATCTGCGCGGCAAACGCATGCTCGGGCACGCCGTGCTGCAGGCAATGCTGCGGCGTGATCCCGGTCAGCACGCACGACGCCGGGTCGGGGAGGTAGTCGCTGGCCGGCTGGCAGTAGACCATCAGCGGGTCGCCGATCTCGTTGAGCTCGGCATCGGTGCGAATGCCGGCAAACTGCGCCGGCCGGTCGCGGCGCGTGTTCAGGCCGAAGGTTTCATAGTCGTGCCAGAGGAAGGTATGGGAATCCATGGGCGGGATGCTTCCGAAGTTTTTAAGTCAAACTGGCCTTTGGCGCAGGTGGCATAAGCGCAAGTAGCTATATTTTTGATAGCGACATGGAAAAAGGCCGATAGCAAGATGCTACCGGCCTTTTTTGAGCCTGCCAGCCGGTTCAGGCTGGAGGTGGCTGGAGATGGCTGGGTTGGGGCGATCAGCTCGCCTCGGCGGCTTCCGACTCGGGCTTGGCGCGGCCTTCGCGCTTGGCCAGCGGCTGGATGTCGAGCTCGACTTCGCCGGTTTCCACGCCTTTCTCGTCGGTCGTGACCTTCATGTCGACCGTCAGGCGGCCACCGTCGGTCAGGCGGCCGAACAGCAACTCGTCGGCCAGCGCGCGGCGGATCGTGTCCTGGATCAGCCGCTGCATCGGACGCGCGCCCATCAGCGGATCGAACCCCTTCTTGCCCAGGTACTTGCGCAGCTTGTCAGTGAAGGTGACTTCGACCTTTTTCTCGGCCAGCTGGGTCTCCAGCTGCAGCAGGAACTTGTCCACCACGCGCAGGATGACCACTTCGTCGAGCGCCTTGAAGCTCACCACCGCGTCGAGGCGGTTGCGGAACTCGGGCGTGAACAGGCGCTTGATGTCGGCCATCTCGTCGCCGGCCTCGCGCGGATTCGTGAAGCCGATGGTCGCCTTGTTCATCGTCTCGGCGCCGGCATTGGTCGTCATGACGATGATCACGTTGCGGAAATCGGCCTTGCGCCCGTTGTTGTCCGTCAGCGTGCCGTGGTCCATCACCTGCAGCAGCACATTGAAGATGTCCGGATGCGCCTTTTCGATCTCGTCGAGCAGCAGCACGCAATGCGGCTTTTTCGTCACCGCCTCGGTCAGCAGCCCGCCCTGGTCGAACCCGACATAGCCCGGAGGCGCGCCGATCAGCCGGCTCACCGCATGGCGCTCCATGTACTCGGACATGTCGAAGCGGATCAGCTCGATGCCCATGATGTAGGCCAGCTGCTTGGCTGCCTCGGTCTTGCCGACGCCGGTGGGGCCGGAGAACAGGAAGGAGCCGATCGGCTTGTCTTCCTTGCCCAGGCCCGAGCGTGCCATCTTGACGGCCGAGGCCAGCACGTCAAGCGCCTTGTCCTGGCCGAACACCACGCTCTTCAGGTCGCGTTCCAGCGTTTTCAGCTTGCCGCGGTCATCGTTCGAGACATTGGCGGGTGGAATCCGGGCGATCTTGGCCACGATTTCCTCCACCTCGGTCTTGGTGATGGTTTTCTTGCGCTTGTTGGCCGGCAAAATCCGCTGGGCGGCGCCCGCCTCGTCGATCACGTCAATGGCCTTGTCGGGCAGATGGCGGTCGTTGATGTACTTGGCGCTCAGCTCTGCCGCTGCCTGAAGGGCCGCCACCGCGTATTTGACGCCATGGTGCTCCTCGAAGCGCGACTTCAGGCCCTTGAGGATGTCGACGGTTTCCTGCACCGTCGGCTCGACCACATCGACCTTCTGGAATCGACGCGACAGGGCCGCATCCTTCTCGAAGATGCCGCGGTATTCGGTGAAGGTGGTGGCGCCGATGCACTTGAGCTGGCCCGAGCTGAGCGCCGGCTTGAGCAGGTTGGACGCGTCCAGCGTGCCGCCCGAAGCCGCGCCGGCGCCGATCAGCGTGTGGATCTCGTCGATGAACAGGATGCCGTTGGGCTTGTCCTTCAGCGACTTGAGCACGCCCTTGAGGCGCTGCTCGAAGTCGCCACGGTACTTGGTGCCCGCGAGCAGTGCGCCCATGTCGAGCGAATACACGTTGGCCTCGGCCAGAATCTCGGGCACGTCCTTTTGCGTGATGCGCCAGGCCAGGCCCTCGGCAATCGCGGTCTTGCCCACCCCGGCCTCGCCCACCAGCAGCGGGTTGTTCTTGCGCCGGCGGCACAGGATCTGGATGACGCGCTCGACCTCGTAGTGCCGGCCGATCAGCGGATCGATCTTGCCGTCCTTGGCCAGCTGGTTGAGGTTGACGGTGTACTGCTCCAGCGGCGAGGCTTTTTCATTCTTTTCGCCGCCCTCTTCGTTTTCAGCGGCGCTCTCGCCGGTTTTGGTCGGCTCGGGCGGGTCGCTTTTCTTGATGCCGTGGGCAATGAAATTCACCACATCCAGGCGCGTCACGCCCTGCTGGTGGAGGTAATACACCGCATGCGAGTCCTTTTCGCCAAAGATGGCGACCAGCACGTTGGCGCCGGTCACTTCCTTCTTGCCGCTGCCGGTGGACTGCACATGCATGATGGCGCGCTGAATCACGCGCTGGAAACCCAGCGTGGGCTGCGTGTCGACATCGTCGCTGCCGGCCACCTGCGGCGTGTTGTCCTTGATGAAATTGGCAAGCGACTTGCGCAAATCATCCACATTGGCTGAGCAGGCGCGCAGCACTTCAGCGGCACTCGGGTTGTCCAGCAAGGCCAGCAGCAGATGTTCGACGGTGATGAACTCGTGGCGTTGCTGGCGTGCCTCGACAAAGGCCATGTGCAAGCTGACTTCTAATTCCTGGGCAATCATAGATTTTCCTTTCGGCTTGCTTGGGTAACTACTTTACTTGTCTGTTCGACGCTTAAGAGGATATTGGCCGATTTTGCCGTTATTCAATGGGCTCGCTGACACATTGCAGCGGATGACCGTTTTTTCGGGCGGCTTCGGTCACCTGGTCCACCTTGGTGGCTGCAACGTCTCTTGAAAAAACCCCGCAGATTCCTTTTCCATCCAGGTGGATCTTGAGCATGATCTGAGTCGCTGTCTCGCGGTCCTTGTTGAAAAATTCCTGGATGACCACCACCACGAACTCCATGGGCGTGTAGTCGTCATTGAGCAGCACCACCTGGTACATCTGCGGCGGTTTGGTTTTTTGCGGACGGCGCTCCAGCACGACCGACTCCCCGCCGTTGACATCGGCGGGCTTGACGGCAGGGCTTGGCGGCTGGGCCGGCGATTTGGGGGGTTTTGTTGCCATGGAAATCATTCTAGCCATCGGTACCGTTCAATGCATCGGTCAAGTCAATTGGTGCTGTGCAGGCAAAGTTCAATCCAGCGTTGTCATTTTCATCGCCGCGCGCTGACATGGCATGAAAAAAACCGCCACGGGATCGCTCCCGGGCGGTCTGGATTGCTATTCCGGAGAAACCCGCTTACATGTGCTCCACCATGACCTGGCCAAAGCCCGAGCAGCTCACCTGCGTGGCGCCGTCCATCAGTCGGGCGAAGTCATAGGTGACCTTCTTGGAAGCAATCGAGTCTTCCATCGAGCGGATGATCAGGTCGGCCGCTTCCAGCCAGCCCATGTGGCGCAGCATCATTTCGGCAGACAGGATCAGTGAGCCGGGGTTGACGTAGTCCTTGCCGGCGTACTTGGGCGCGGTGCCATGGGTGGCTTCGAACATGGCGATGGTGTCGCTCAGGTTGGCGCCCGGCGCAATCCCGATGCCGCCCACCTGGGCCGCCAGCGCGTCGGAGATGTAGTCGCCGTTCAGGTTGAGCGTGGCAATCACGCTGTACTCGGCCGGGCGCAGCAGGATTTGCTGCAGGAAGGCATCGGCAATCACGTCCTTGATCACGATGTCCTTGCCGGTTTTTGGATTCTTGAACTGGCACCAGGGGCCGCCGTCGATCATTTCAGCGCCGAACTCCTTTTGCGCCAGGGCATAGGCCCAGTCGCGAAAGCCGCCTTCGGTGAACTTCATGATGTTGCCCTTGTGCACGATGGTCACGCTGGGCTTGTCGTTGTCGATGGCGTACTGGACCGCCTTGCGCATGAGGCGCTCGGTGCCTTCGCTGGAGACCGGCTTGACGCCAATGCCCGAGGTTTCAGGAAAACGGATCTTCTTGACACCGAGTTCCTCCTGCAGGAACCTGATCAGCTTTTTGGCCTTGTCGCTGCCCGACTCGAATTCAATGCCGGCGTAGATGTCTTCCGAATTCTCCCGAAAGATCACCATGTTGGTCTTTTGCGGCTCCTTGACGGGCGACGGCACGCCGGCAAAATACTGGATGGGACGCAGGCAGACATACAGGTCCAGTTCCTGGCGCAACGCCACGTTCAGGCTGCGGATGCCGCCGCCCACGGGCGTCGTCAGCGGGCCCTTGATCGATACCACATAGTCCTTCACGGCATGCAGCGTTTCTTCAGGCAGCCACACATCAGGTCCATAGACCTTCGTGGCCTTTTCCCCGGCAAACACCTCCATCCACTGGATTTTTTTCTGGCCGCCATAGGCCTTGGCCACCGCAGCATCGACCACTTTCAGCATCACCGGAGAAATATCGATCCCCGTGCCGTCGCCCTCGATGAAAGGAATGATGGGCTCGTCAGGCACGTTCAGTGAATTGTCTGCATTGACGGTGATTTTCTCGCCCTGGGCGGGCACCTTGATGTGCTGGTACATATTCTGAAGTCTCCGGTGAGCCTGGATGAGGCGCTTGATTGGCGCTTCGCTTCAGGAAATTGAGGTAAAACCGCTCAAATTTTAGTCCCAAATATTTTTGCAACAATATTTTGGACAGTTGTCAACGCAATGAAAACTGCTTCGTTATGGATAGGACTCCGAAAGGTTCGGGGTGTTTTCAACTGATAACTTACCTTACCAATTTCCCAAGGAAATCCAGATGAACAAGATTCTTGCTGCCCTGATTGCCACCTTTTTTGCCGCCGGCGCCTTTGCACAAACGCCTGCCGCAACGCCAGCGAAGCCGGCAACCCCTGCAGTGGCCGCAACGCCTGCCATGCCCGCCGCCCCGGCCGCTTCTGCTCCCGTTGCAAAAGCCAAACCAGCGGCGATGACCAAGGAAGAAAAAGCCGCCGCCAAGGCGGCTAAAAAGGAAAAAGCCGCTGCCGACAAGAAAGCCAGAGCAGATGCTGCCGTGGCCAAGAAAGAAGCCGCTGCCAAGAAAAGCTGATCACCGGGAGCTGGTTTCCCGCTTCAGTCAAAATGCCCGCCTAGTGCGGGCTTTTTTCATGGCCAGTGTCGATGCTGATTCACAATTTTCTATGGTGCATGCACATGAGGTTCAACAACCGGTTTTCCAACATACATGCCAAGGCATGCCGCGTTACGGGTGTCATGGCAACGGTGACACTGCTCTTTATGCCTGGTTGGTCGGCTGCGCAACAGGCACCCCAACTCAACCTGCAGCGTGTCAAGCTGAGTGCCGGCATGCATGTGATAGATGCGCAGGTGGCGCTGACACCCCAGGAGCGCCAGACCGGCTTGATGCTGCGCAAGGACATGCCCCAGCATGAGGGCATGCTTTTTGTCTTCGAGCAGCCGAGCGAACAATGCTTCTGGATGAAAAACACTCTTCTGCCCCTGACCGCCGCGTTTGTGGCCGATGACGGAACCATTGTGAACACGGTGGACATGCAACCGGAAACCACCGACTCGCACTGTTCCGCCAAGCCGGTTCGCTTTGTGCTGGAAATGAACAAGGGTTGGTTTGCCAAAAAAGGCATCAGGCAGGGCAGCAAGCTGTCCGGGCCGATGTTCGGGGTTCCGCGCTGACCCGCTTGACGCCAGCGCAATAAAAAAGCCGACACGAAGCCGGCTTTTTTTTATGACTGCCAGAGTTCAGGCTTCAGGTATCAGGCGAAATTGCTTTCGGCAAATTGCCAGTTCACCAGATTCGACAGGAAGGTTTCAACAAACTTGGGCCGCTGGTTGCGGTAATCGATGTAATAGGCATGCTCCCACACGTCGACCGTCATCAGGGCCTTGTCGCCCGTCGTCAGCGGGGTGCCCGCAGCACCGGTATTGACGATGTCCACGGAGCCATCGGCTTTCTTCACAAGCCAAGTCCAGCCGGAACCGAAATTGCCGACGGCGGACTTGACAAATGCTTCCTTGAATGCCGCGTAAGACCCAAATTTTGCATTGATGGCTTCGGCCAGTGCACCGGAAGGCTCGCCGCCGCCAGCGGGCTTCATGCAGTTCCAGAAGAACGTGTGGTTCCAGATCTGGGCTGCATTGTTGTAGACGCCACCACTGGATTTTTTGACGATCTCTTCAAGCGTCATGGACTCGAACTCGGTCCCTTTTTGCAGGTTGTTGAGGTTCGTCACATAGGCGTTATGGTGTTTTCCATAATGGTACTCAAGGGTTTCCTGGCTGTAGTGGGGTGCCAGCGCATCCATGGCAAATGGCAGCGGTGGGAGCGTATGTTCCATATATTTCCTCGTGGGGTTGATGAGATGTCCATTGACATGCAAAGGACATTGTAAAAACTAAATCAAGCGCCGTGCAGCGACCGTCAAATCGACCTGTCCGTCGGCAAGGGTAGCGCGCACCGGCTG
The DNA here is from genome assembly GCA_028292345.1 of Polaromonas sp. GTDB lineage: Bacteria > Pseudomonadota > Gammaproteobacteria > Burkholderiales > Burkholderiaceae_C > Polaromonas. The sequence goes on from JAQGMN010000083.1 coordinate 7,502, forward strand.
GCCCGGATGGGTGCTTTTCACGCTGGTGATGGCATGCCCCTCCAGGTCGGCAAGCCAGGCGTAGCCTCGTTGCAGAACCAGATGCGGATCCAGCATGTCCAGCCGCAGCTGGGCGCGCTCCAGCCGGTGGCGGCTGTGCATCAAACGGGCGTCAAGCGTCTTTGGCAAATCATTGCGCAGGGTTTCCAGCCGGTGTTTTTCCCCGCTCAGTGCCAGCTGCATGGCATGGGCCAGGCTTTGGGCAAGGCCGCCCAGCCGGCCATGCTGGCGCGTGATGAGGTGCGAAGGCTGGCTGACGCGGGCCGCTGCCCGGTCGAGTCGCTGGCTGGCCGCCTGCATCTGCCGGTCCACGCCGTTTTGCAGGCGTGAAAAGGCCTGCTCCAGTGCCGCCAGCCACGAGGCCTGCGGTTGGGCGCACAGTTCGGCGGCCGCCGTGGGCGTTGGCGCGCGCACATCGGCGCAAAAGTCGGCAATGGTGAAGTCGGTTTCGTGCCCGACACCGCAAACCACCGGCATGGGAGAGGCAATGATGGCGCGGGCCAGCAACTCATCGTTGAAAGCCCATAAATCCTCCATCGCGCCGCCCCCGCGAACCAGCAGCAGCACCTCGACCCGGTCCGCCGCCTGGCGCTCGGCAGCCTTGAGCAATGCGCCGCGCAGTTCACCGGCGGCCTGCGCGCCCTGCACGCTGGCCGGATAGAGCACCACCGGGATGTGCGGCGCCCGGCGCTGAAGAGCCGTCACCACATCATGCAGCGCGGCAGCGCCCAGCGATGTCACCACGCCGATGGCACGCGGCATCACTGGCAGCGGGCGCTTTCGCGCAGCGGCGAAAAGCCCTTCGGCTTCAAGCCGGGCCTTGAGCAGCAGGAACTGCTCGAACAAACTGCCCTGGCCGGCCTGCTGCATGGATTCGACGACCAGTTGCAGTTCGCCCCGGGGCTCGTACACGCCCAGCCGCCCGCGCAGCTCGACCAGTTGGCCGTCGCGCGGAGAAAAATCCAGCAAGCCCGCCGCTCGCCGGAACATGGCGCAGCGAACCTGTCCCTGCTCGTCCTTGAGCGAAAAATAGCAGTGTCCGCTGGACGCCCGTGAAAAGCCGGATATTTCCCCCTGCACCGCGACAGGATTGAATCGGGCCTCCAGGCTTTCCGCAATGGCGCGCAGCAACGAGCCGACCGGCCAGATGCGGGAGCCGCCTGTTGATGACGAAGCCTGCATTCTTTCACGCGAAGAATTAGCATCCACCACTACGATCTCCAGATGGTTTGAAAAAGCAATACTCCACAGGTCGCGAAGCGGGCTTCAGGCATTCCCGGGATGCCTTGAACAGACCGGGTAATGGCGCAAGCCCTTGATTTGAAAAGAAAATTTACTGCCCAAATTTTCATCGTTCTGTCAAAACGACGCATTGGCGCGGCTTTGGCGCCGCTCAGCACAGACTTGCCCACAAAGTTATCCACAGATTTTGTGCGTTACATCCGCCGCTCCAGGCACTCGAAACATTCGTACTCAAGCCGTCGCAAGTGTCTGTTGGACGCGGTAGCTGCGCCATAATCCAGCACCCCTTTTTGTCTGGAGATGCGCATTGTTCTCGATCATACAAGCAGCCGGCTGGCCCATCTGGCCACTGCTGGCGTGCTCCATCGTTGCGCTGGCTCTGGTCATTGAACGGTTCTCAAGCCTCCAAACCATGAAGATTGCGCCGCCCAAGCTGCTCGGTGAAGCCATGGTGGTTTCGCGGTCCACCCTTCCCCCACCGGACGTGGTGTTGAAGCTGGAACAAAATTCCCTGCTTGGCGAAGTGCTGGCCAGCGGTTTGCGGGCCCTCAGTGCCCACCCCCGCATCAGCGAAGCCGATCTCCGGTCCACGCTGGAAGGCGCGGGCCGGCAAGCGGCGCACAAGCTGGAGCGCTACCTTGCCGCACTGGCCACGATTGCATCGGCAGCGCCCCTGCTCGGCCTGTTGGGCACGGTCGTCGGCATGATCGAAATTTTTGGCGCACAGTCCGGCAACGCTGGCGGCGGGAACCCGGCGCTGCTCGCGCAAGGAATTTCAATCGCGCTCTACAACACGGCCTTCGGCCTGATGGTGGCCATACCGGCCCTGATCTTTTGGCGTTATTTCCGTGCCCGCGTCGATGGCTACCTGCTGTCGATGGAACTGTCGGCCGAGCAGTTCATGCGCCATCTGAACCGATTGCGCAAATGAACTTTCGACCTCAAGCGCGCGCAGAGCCGGAAATCAACCTGATTCCTTTCATCGATGTGCTGCTGGTGGTGCTCATCTTTATGATGCTCTCGTCCACCTACAGCAAATTCACCGAACTCCAGGTCAGACTGCCTGCCGCCGACGCCGAGCAACTGCGCGACTACCCGAAAGAGGTCATCGTGGCCGTCAGCAGCGATGGCCGCTACATGGTCAACAAAACCCTGGTCGATGGCCGTGGAATCGAGCCGCTGGGCGCTGCCCTCCTGCACGCCGCCAGGGCCGGGAAAGACAGCGTCATCATCATCAGCGCGGACGCCAGTGCCACGCACCAGGCCGTCATCACCGTGATGGAAGCCGCGCGGCGCCAGGGACTGACGCAGATCACCTTCGCCACCCAAGGCACGGCCCCGTCAGGCGCCAGGTAAGCCTGTGGACCTGGACACTACGGCATGACCACCATGGCAGCGGCGTGAAACACATCCTTCCCGGCGCATGGCACACGCGTGGCTGGCTGGCATGCCTGCTCTGGCCGGTGGCGCAGCTTCACGGCCTGCTGGTCAGATTGCGCTGGGCCCTGTACCGGCGCGGCATTCTGCGATCCAGGCGCTTCGGCGTGCCGGTCATCGTGGTGGGCAATGTCGTGGTGGGCGGTGCCGGAAAGACACCGCTGGTCATGGCGCTGGTCAGGCATCTGCAGGCACGGGGTTTGCGTGTCGGCGTGGTGTCGCGCGGCTACGGGCGTGCCGGGCGGCAAAGCCTAGAAGTCGGTCCCAACACCCCGGTTGATGCATCCGGCGACGAGCCTGCGCTTATCCAGCGGGCGACAGGCGCTCCTGTTTTTGTAGCAGACAAGCGGACTGACGCCTTGAGTGATTTGCTGGCGGCCTACCCGTCCACCTCTGCTGTCGTGTGCGACGACGGCCTGCAGCACTACGCCCTGCAGCGCGACATCGAAATCGTGGTGTTCGACGACAGGGGCGCGGGCAATGGCTGGCTGTTGCCTGCGGGACCGCTGCGTGAACCCTGGCCCGAGCGCCTGCGCCACGGCATCGACCTGGTTCTGCACACCGGTCAGAAGGCCGCGTTTGAAGGTTATGCCTCCCGGCGCCAGCAGGCCGACCATGCCCTGTCGGCCGATGGCAGCCGGCTGGCCTTGACGTCGCTGAGGCACCAGCCCCTGGTGGCGCTGGCGGGCATCGCCAACCCCGAAGCCTTCTTCGACATGCTCAGGGCCCGCGGCTTGACGCTGCAAAAAACCATTGCGTTCCCCGACCACCATGACTTCAATGAGGACGACCTGAATGCCCTGTCAGGCCGGACCGTTGTATGTACCGAAAAGGATGCGGTCAAGCTGTTTGCCCTGCCAGCCCCGCCCGGCCTGAGACTGCTGGCAGTCCCTCTCGAATTCGCGCCCGAGCCGGCGTTCTACGACGCGCTGGATGCGCTGCTGGCACCCCTGCTTTCTCCATTACCATCAAGCCATGGACACCAAACTCATTGAACTGCTGGTCTGCCCCGTGACCAAAGGCCATCTCGAATACGACCGCGAAAAAGGCGAACTCGTCTCGCGCAGCGCCCGCCTGGCCTATCCGGTGCGTGACGGCATACCGGTCATGCTG
>JAQGMN010000095.1 GCA_028292345.1 Polaromonas sp.
TGGATTTGCTCGGCAAGACGCTGATCAATCCGGGCGACAAGGTGATCGTCGAAGGCCCGACCTTCCTGGCCACCATCCAGTGCTTTCGCCTGTATGGCGCCGAGGTCATCAGCGCGCCCATCGACGCGCACGGCGTGCGGACCGACGAACTGGAAAGGCTGATCGCCCTGCACCAGCCCAAGTTCGTCTACCTGATTCCGACCTTCGGCAACCCGAGCGGCGCGCTGCTCAGTATGGAGCGCCGCCGCCAGGTGCTGGAAATGGCCGTGAAATACCAGACCCTGGTCGTCGAGGACGATCCGTATGGCGACCTGTATTTTGGCGAAGCGCCGCCGCCGTCGTTGCTGTCGCTGAGCGACGGCGTGCCCGGCAGCCGCGAACTGCTGGCCCATTGCGGCTCGCTGAGCAAGGTGCTGTCGCCCGGCCTGCGCATCGGATGGATGATTGCCCCGCCGGCGCTGCTGGCCCATGCGGTGATGTGCAAGCAGTTCAGCGATGCCCACACCAGCACCTTCGCCCAGGCCACCGCCGCGCAGTACCTCAAGGCCGGACGCATGCCCGCCACGCTGGCGAATGTGCGCAAGGTCTACGGCGAACGCGCCGCCGCCATGGGCGCGGCGTTGAAGCGCGAACTGGGCGATGCGGTGGCATTCGATCAGCCGCAGGGCGGCCTCTTTTTCTGGGCCCGGCTGACGGGCGAGGGCGGCAAACTGAAGGATGCACGCCAGTTCGCCAAAAAGGCGATTGAGCAGGGCGTGGCCTTCGTGCCGGGCGCGCCGTTTTATGCGGCCAATCCCGACCTGGCGGCATTGCGGCTCAGCTTTGCGACTGCCGATGTGGAAAAAATCAAGGAAGGGATGGAGCGGCTGGGGCGGGCGATTTGAACTGACGCAAGCCTACCGGCATTATTCAATCGGTTCCGGTTTCCGGGCGATCCGGAATTTTGCGCCTGAGCAGGTTCAAAACCTGCCCAGGCGCCTGTCACGCTACAGAACTACCATGGAATAAAGGCTGCCTTGATGCGCATGCCATGATTGTTCAATTGGCTTCGCTCGCGAGTTCGAATGTGGGAACTTCCGCCAGCGGGGTGCCCATCTGTATCACGATCGACCGGTACGACTTCAGTTCAATCGCGGCAGGGTCGCCCTGGTAGACGCGCAGATTGCCGCCATCCCTGACATAAATCACGACCGGTGTATTGAGTTGACCCGCCACATTCGTGCGTGTGAGCGGCTGTCCCCAGATGCTGAAGAACTGCCCCAGCGTCAAACGGTCGTTGTTCAGCGGTTCAATATGCAGCGTGCCGGTCATGTCATGCGTGTGCAGCGGATAAAAGCAGGTCGTGCTCGGGACATCGTCGTTCCCGACGACGCCAACCAACTGGGGAATGGCCAGCCGAACGCCGTCCTTGTAGATCGCCAGATGGCTGTGGGCATGGTAGATATAGTCCAGATTGGACTGGTTCCGGGGGCCGTAGCATGACAGCCCATCGACCGGCTCGCCTTGTCCGCCGCGGCCATTGGAGCGATTGTCTTCCAGGCCGAGCTGGCCATTCACTGCCGCACCAAATGCCCCGCGGTTGACGATCACCGGCGTGGCGGACAAGGCCGGCGGATTGGTCCATGCGAAATTTGGAATTTCGCTGAGTGCCGTTCCGACCTGCAGCGTGATCTCGCGGTTTCCGGTCAGCGGCAATGCGTCCAGCGCGCCGGTATATTCGGTCAGCGTGGCGCCATCGCGGATGAATGCCTTGACAGTCTTTCCGGCATAACCGGCCACATTGGTCGTGGAGAGCGGTTGCCCCCACAGCGCGAAGAACTGTCCGAGTGTGTAAGGCGTTGCGCTGCCGGGTTTGATGCGAATCTTGCCGCTGGTGTCCGTGGTCGTGAGCGGGTAGAAGCAGCCGATTGATCTGGTTGCCGGGTCAACAATGCCGGCGCTGCCCTGGGCAACCTGCCCGATGTCCTCAGGAATTGCAATTTGCTTGCCGTCCACGACCAGGTTGAGATGGCTGTAGCCATAGGCCGGAGAAGACTTGACCGGTTTTTCGCAGGCCAGGCCCAGGACATCCTGACCCACTCCGCCAGTGGCCGTGGCGCCTTTTGGAAAAGTCGGAGTGCCAACGCTGGTTCCGTCTGCCAGCGTCGTGGCCGCTGCCAGCACAGGGCCCGATGGCGTGACCGGGTCCGGAGTGGCCACGCTGGCCCCATTGTCTCCGCCACCGCCGCATCCATACAGAATGGAAATGCACAGGGCGGTGAGGCCAAGATGGGTTGCTCTGGACTGGACTTTTGAATACATGCATTACCTTTCGAAAAGGATCAAGAATCCTGCATTGCGCCGATTCAAATCCTAACGGTTTATTGAAAATTTTATTCTAGGTTATATGGTTCAATCCAATTGGGTAGACTTCAATGAAACAAAGGTAACCAAATCAACCGATTGTGGAGGATTATGTCATGCCATCTTCATTGATTAACTCTCTCTTTGAATTGATTCATGGCGCGTCTCAAATAAATAAGCTCGTCATTCGAATTTATTAGAATCTGGTGCATCGGTATTTGATTATGAGATTGATGAATGGACTGCTGTATCCATAATGTATTTGGCACTGGATGATGCGATGGCGATTTTTATTGCAATGAATGAAACAGGGCGCCATTACCCGGGCGCGCGCCAAACGGCTGTGGCAACAGGCGCCTGATGGACGCGCTCATCGCTTTTCTCCATTCATTGCAGGGCTGGCAGGCCTATGCCTTGCTGCTGGGACTGCTGGTGGGCAGCGGCTTCGGCTTGCCGGTGAATGAAGACATCCTCTTGCTGGGCGCGGCCGCGCTCACGCTCAGGGGCGTGATGGAGCCGGTGCCGCTGATTGCCGTGGCATGGCTGGGGCTGATCACGGCCGACTCGCTGGTGCTGCACTGGGGCCATCGCTTTGGCGGGCAACTGCTGCGGCACCGGTACATGGCGCGCCTGATGCCGGAAGCCCGGCTGGCGGCCATGCAGGCGCGCATGCGCCGTTACGGACCGGGCTTCATGTTCGTGGCGCGTTTCATGCCCGGCCTGCGCACGCCGCTGTTCTTTGCCGCGGGCTCGCTGAAGATGCCTTACCGCCACCTGTTCATTTTCGACGGCGCGGCCGCGCTGGTCGAACTGCCCTTGCTGGTGTACGGCGTTCGCTACCTGGGCGGCCGATGGCAGGAAATCGTCCTGCTGGTGCAGCGCTTCCAGGCGTTCCTGGTGCCCGGCATGTTGCTGCTGGTGCTCGGGCTGTGGCTTTACAGCCGCAGGGGACTGAAACGCGCGGGTCCGGGGCGGTGAGGCGCTGGCGGCCGGGCCTGAACTGGCCCGGGTGCGGCGCCAAGCCTTCAAAGCCGGCTCAGCTGTCGCCAAGCTCGTCCATGCGTTCGGCATTCGTGGTGCTGTGGCTGCCCTTGAGGTGCATTTCCACGTTGGCGGCCACATCGCCCACTTCCGCCACCGCGTCGCGCAGCTGCATCTCGGTGGCGTCGAGCTTTCTGGCCCAATGCGCGAGGGTTGCGGGGTCATTCACGTCGATGCGGTCGGGTTCAACGCCGGGCTGGTTGGTCATTGGGATCTCCTGAAGGGTGTTTATCGGCCTACCGTAATGCTTTCGCTGCGAAATGCCTGTAGGCCAAGGCCGCAGCCGAGGTTCAACCGCCGGCGACGGGCGTCGTCCGTGGCGCTTGGTCCAAACTTGGTATGCTATTAAAAAAATAGCATTAAACGCTCGACTGGTTTGCGAAAGAAGCACTTATTACTTAAAATACGGGCTAAAAATCCGCCCGGCACCGGCCGGCGTGGCGCCGTCTGCATCGCCCGCGTCCTGACGCCGGCCTGACCGCGCCGCTTTAAACTCTGCCCCATGCCTCCCATCTTCCAGCGCGCCGCCGCCTTTGCCCGCGTGCAATTCCACCGATTTGTCAGCCTTGTCAAGCAATACCCCGTCCGGGCCGCCCTGGTGCTTCCGGCGCTGCTGCTGCTGTACGTGCTGGTGCTGATTCCCTTCACGCCGGGCATCGGCGACCTGCGCAAGGCCAAATCGGAAACGCCGTCAGTGCTGCTGGCGTCCAACGGCACGGTGCTGGCCGAGTACCGGCGCAGCAACCGGCGCTGGGTCACGCTGGACAAGATTTCGCCGCATGTCGTCAATGCGCTGATCAGCACCGAAGACCACCGCTTCTACCAGCACCACGGCATCGACCTGCGGCGCACCTTTGGCGCGCTGCTGAGCACGCTGTCGGGCGAACTGCAGGGCGGCTCGACCATCACCCAGCAGCTGGCGCGCAACCTGTATCCCGAGGAAATCGGCCGCGCCGCCACCCTCACGCGCAAGGTCAAGGAAGCGATCACCGCATTGAAGATCGAGGCGGTCTATTCCAAGGAAGAAATCCTGGAAACCTACCTCAACACCGTGCCTTTCCTCTACAACGCCTTCGGCATCGAGATGGCGGCGCGCACCTATTTCGACAAGTCGGCCGGCCAGCTCGACGTGCTGGAAAGCGCCACCCTGATCGGCATGCTCAAGGGCACCAGCTACTACAACCCGGTGCTCAACCCCGACCGCGCCCTCAAGCGCCGCAACCTGGTGCTGGCCCAGATGGTCAAGCATGGCAAGCTCGACCCGGCCCGGCTCGCCGCCCTGGAAAAGCGGCCGCTGCGGCTCGATTTCGAGCGCCAGGTCGAGCCCCTGGGCATTGCGCCCCACGTTGCCCAGCACCTGCGCAAATGGCTGATTGCGTGGGCCGACAGCAAGGGCTATGACATCCATGCCGACGGCCTGCGGGTGCGCACGACGATCGACGCCAACATCCAGAAGCTGGCCAACCAGGCCGTGGCGCGGCAGCTGGCGCAATTGCAAAAGCTGGCGGACGGCCAGCGCAAGCCTGGTGCCGAGCGCGCCATGCTCCAGGCCGGCTTCCTGGCGCTGGACCCGCGCAGCGGCGCGGTGCGCGCCTGGGTCGGCAGCCGGGACTTCGCGCAGGAGCAGTTCGACCACGTCAGCCAGGCGCGCCGACAGCCCGGATCGACCTTCAAGCCCTTCGTGTACGGCGCGGCCTTCATGCAGGGGCTGAGCCCCTCGTTCGCCTTCATCGACCAGCCGGTCGCCATCGACTCGGGCGGCGGCGACGTGTGGACGCCCAGCGACGCGACGCCGCCCACCGGCCAGCCGACCACGCTGCGCGACGGGCTGGTGCATTCCAAGAACACCATCACCGCCCAGCTGGTGCAGAAAATCGGCCCGGCCAGCGTCGGCCAATTGGCGCAGGCCCTGGGCGTGCGCCAGAGCAAGCTCGACCTGGTGCCGTCGCTCGCGCTGGGCACCAGCCCGGTCACGCTGCTGGAAATGGTCGCCGCCTACGGCAGCATTGCCAACGGCGGGCGCTACCTGCTGCCGGTGCTGGTGGCCAGCGTGGAAGACCACCAGGGCAAGCTGCTGGAAACCTTCGCACCGGTCGTCGAACCGGCGCCGGCCATGCCGCGCGCCGACGCATTGACGCTGGTGGACGTGATGCGCGGCGTCATCGACCAGGGCACCGGCAGCGCGATTCGCCAGCGCTACGGCATCCAGGCCGACGTCGCCGGCAAGACCGGCACCACGCAGGACAACACCGACGGCTGGTTCATCATGATGAATCCGCAACTCGTGGCCGGGGCCCGGGTCGGCTTCAACGACAACAGCGCGTCGATGGGCAACTGGGGCCAGGGCGCGCGCAGCGCGCTGCCGATGGTCGGCGAGGTGTTCCAGGGCGCGTTTCGCAACCGCTGGCTGGACCAGAACGCCGAGTTCGCCATACCGCGCAGGCGGCCGGAACCGCCGCCGACGGTGCCGCAGCAGCGGCGCAACGATCCGCTGGCGGACATTGTCAACGGCCTGTTCGGCAGGATCTTGAAGCAGCTGCAGTAGCCCGCCGTCCATGTCATCCAGCGCTTCTTCCATAACGGCTCCGGCCATCAGCCCCGCCACCCGCCGCTCCATCCTGCTGCTGTCGTTCGCCACCTTTGCCAGCATGGCGGCGCAGCGCATCTGCGACGCCATGCTGCCCGAGCTGTCGCGCGTGTTCGCGGTGGGGCTGGCGCAGGCGGCGCAGGTGGTGTCGGTGTTTGCCATCACCTACGGCGCCGCGCAGCTGGTCTACGGCCCGCTGGGCGACCGCGTCGGCAAGTTCCGCGTCATCACCTATGCCACGCTCGGCTGCAGCATCGGCAGCGCGCTGGCGGTGGCCGCCGGCACGCTGGACATGCTGGTGTTCGCGCGGCTGCTGATGGCGCTGGGCGCCGCCGCCCTGATTCCGCTGTCGATGGCCTGGGTCGGCGACTCGGTGCCGTCCGATCAGCTCCAGGAAATGCTGACGCGCACCGGGCTGGGCAGCACCCTGGGCATCGTCGGCGGCCAGCTGGTCGGCGGCCTGCTGACCGATGCGCTCGGCTGGCGCTGGGCCTTCGTCTTCATGACGGTGCTGTTCGGCGTGGTGGGCTTGCTGCTCTGGCTGGACCTGCGCCGGCAGCAAGCGCCGGCCGCCAGGGCGCCTGCCGCCGCTGCAGCGGCGCGCCCTGGCTTCGTCACGCAGGCGGTGCTGATCGTCACCGGTCCCTGGTCGCGCATCGTCCTGCTGATGGCGCTGGTCGAGGGCGCCGCAGGGTTTGGCGTGCTGGCGATCTGGGCATCGCACCTGCACCGCTCATTTGGCCTGTCGCTGTCGCTGGCCGGTGCCATCGTGGCGCTGTTCGGCCTGGGCGGCATGGGCTACATGGCCGTCGGCCGCCACCTGATCCGCCGCTTCGGCCAGCAGGGGCTGGTGCTGCTGGGCGGCGGCATCGTCGGCGTGTGCGCGCTGGTGCTGGCCTACACGCCGCACTGGGGCCCGGCGCTGCCGGCCAGCCTGCTGGCGGGCTTTGGCTTTTTCATGTTCCACAACACCATGCAGGCCACCGCCACCCAGATGGCGCCGCAGGCACGCGGCACGGCGGTGTCGCTGTTTTCCTCGTCCCTGTTCCTGGGCCAGTCGATCGGCGTGGTGCTGGCCGCCAGCCTGATCGACCGCATCGGCACCGGCGCGGTGATTGCGCTGGGCGGCGCGGTGATGGCGCTGGAAGGGATGTACTTTGCCTGGGTGCTCCGGCGCCGGGAGCGTCAACTCAACGGTTGACGCGACGGCGCAGGGCCGGGTGTTCAGGTCGGCCGGAATCTACCGGCTGATTTTTGCTATTTAATTCATAGCTGGTTGCGCTTGCTGCGCCTGCGTAAAAGGCATTTTCGATGCCAAAAAATTGATTTGCAGGGCGCCGCGACCGCGCACTGGCCGATGGCTGCAATCAAACGTCCTATCGGCGGCCCATTTCCGGCTCCGTGTCCAGCGTCAGGTCGTCCTCGGTCATGCTGGTGAAATGGTCGAGCGGCACCGCATGCAGCGGCGTGTCGATGGCGTTCACCACCCGGTCGAGCGCCGCGTAATGCGCCATGTGGCCGACGCCGGGCACGAGAAACAGCTCGCTTTGCGGCAGTTCACCATGCAGCCGGGCCGAATGGTCCTTCGATTCGATGACAAGGTCGTCTTCCCCGTTGATGAGCGTGACCGGCAGGGTGAGTTCCTTGTAGCGCTTGGACATGGCATTCGCCGCAGGCATCATGAAGGCGGCATCCTCGGCGTTGGCGCGAAGCTGCCCCGGCCGCAGCATCATCTCGCGGGAAATGATCGGGAAGAAATTACCGGGAAGCTCCCGGGGCGAAAACATGCTCTCGGCCATTTTCTTGAGCATCAGCCGGCCCGAGACCGCCGTGACCGTGTAGCGCATCACATCGCCCAGAACCGGCAGGGCGACCGGCGCGGTCAGCAGGGCATCGACGCGCAGGTTGGGATAGTAGTAGCCGCCAATCAGCACCAGGCTGCGCACATTGTCCGGATACGCCAGGGCCATGGCCACCGCCACCATGGTGCCCATCGAATGGCCGACGACCACCGGCCGCTCCACGCCCAGGCGTTCGAGCGCCGCGCGGAGCAGGTCGGCCTGCGCCGCTGGCGTCCAGAGCCGGTCGCGCGGCCGGCTGCTGTGGCCAAAGCCGGGCCGGTCGAAGGCAATCACGCGGTGGTTGCGCGCCAGCCGGTCCATCATGCCGCTGGCGATGAAGTCGGCATGCGTCACGGCATTGCCGTGGAGCAGCACGACCGGCGGGCCTTCGCCAGCCTCCACATAGTGCAGGTCGACGCCGTCGATGTCGATGAAGTCGCCGGCGGGCGGATTGTCGCGTTCAGCTCGTCGCGCCTTGTACTCAACCCAGGCGGCGGTGGCAACCGCGCTGGCCGCAGCCGCAAGGGCGATGGTGCCCGAGCGCGACAAGGCCGGGGATTTGATGCTGGAACTGAAACGGTTCATAGGTACTTTCAGAGGTTGTTGAAAAACATGCGTTTTGCAAAAAATGAGGTCCAAAATTAAGACTAACTGGAATGGGTGATTACCCGCGTGACAATGTGTTTTGTTACCAGTCCAGCGCATGCCGAACGCCATGGAAATAAAGAATGCGGCATGCGCGCCTTGCGGCCTTTGCCTACGTGGCAGCGCAATGCCCCGGTTTAACGTTCTTTCTTCGACAAATCAAAAGGAGCATGACATGGCGAATGAATTCCTGGGACAGATCTTGGGCAGCGTGCTGGGCAATGCCCGGGCCGGCCAGCACAGCCCGATGGGCGGAGGCGGCGGCGGTCTTGGCGACCTGCTGGGCGGGCTGATGGGCGGCGGCGCCAGGCCGGCCGGGGGCGGCTCCGGCGGCCTGGGCGACCTGCTGGGCGGACTCCTGGGCGGCGGTGCGGGGCAGGTCGGGAACCGGCCGGCAGACCTGGGCGGCCTGGGCGGTTTGGGCGGCGGCATGGGCCAGGGCGGCATGGGCCAGGGCGGCATGGGCATGGGCGGCATGGGCGACTCGGGCATGGGAAGCAAGGGCGGTGCGCTGATGCTCCTGCTGATGCCGCTGGCGATGCAATGGGTGCAGCGCAATGGCGGCATTGGCGGGGTGCTGGAGCGTTTCAAGAACAAGGGTTACAGCCAGCAGGCGGCATCCTGGGTTTCCACCGGCGAGAACGAGGAACTGCAGCCGCAGGCGGTCAATGAACTGATGGGCACCGAGGAGCTTTCGCGCATGTCGCAGCAGCTCGGCGTCAGCCAGGAAGAAGTGTCCACGGGCATGGCGCAGATCCTGCCGGAAATGGTGAACCAGCTGACGCCGCAGGGCGGCGTGCCGGATGATGGCGATGAGGTGCTCGACCGGGGCCGTTCCATGCTGGAGCAGATCATGAACCCCGGCGGCACGAACCGCTGAAAAGCCTCCTTCGGCGTCTTCCCGAGCCTGCGGTTACGGCCGCCCTAGAATCGCGGCCATGAAAATGCTGGTGTCCCGCTTCAGGCAATTGGCCGTTTCCCTTCCCGGCCGCTTGCGCCGCCTTACCCGGCGCGAGGTGGCCTGGTGCCTTCTGGCCTTGCCCGTCCTGCTGCTGCTCTACGCGCTGGCCCAGGTTCCGTTCACGCCCAGCATTTCCGACCTGCGCAAGGCCAAGTCTGAAAAGGCCTCGGTGCTGATGTCGTCCGACGGCCAGGAACTGGCG
>JAQGMN010000122.1 GCA_028292345.1 Polaromonas sp.
GTCTTGCGCGCCCGGTCGCCGTTGTACATGGCGTTGAGCTGGCCGATCATGACGTGGCTCTCGTCCAGGAACATCACCGCATCCTTGGGCAGGTAGTCGCACAGGGTCGAGGGCGCCGAGCCCGGCGGGGCGCCGCTCAGGTGGCGGGTGTAGTTTTCAATCCCCTTGCAGTGGCCGATCTCGCTCAGCATTTCCAGGTCAAACCGGGTGCGCTGCTCGATGCGCTGGGCCTCGACCAGCTTGCCGTCGGCAATGAACTGCCCCACCCGCTCGGACAACTCCAGCTTGATGGATTCCACCGCCGTCATCACCTTGTCGCGCGGCGTGACGTAATGGCTCTTCGGGTACACCACGAAGCGCGGTATTTTCTGCCGGATGCGCCCGGTCAGCGGGTCGAACAGTTGCAGCGTCTCGATCTCGTCGTCGAACAGCTCGATGCGGATCGCCAGTTCGGAATGCTCGGCCGGAAAAATGTCGATCACGTCGCCGCGCACGCGGAAGGTGCCGCGCGAAAAATCAGCGTCGTTGCGGCTGTACTGCATGCGGATCAGCCGCGCAATCACGTCGCGCTGGCCCATCTTGTCGCCAATTCGGGCGATGAACCGCATCTGGGTGTAGTCCTCGGGCGCGCCGATGCCGTAAATGGCGCTCACGGTGGCGACGATGATGGTGTCGCGGCGTTCCAGCACGCTCTTGGTCGCCGACAGGCGCATCTGCTCGATGTGCTCGTTGATGGCAGAGTCCTTTTCAATGAACAGGTCGCGCTGCGGCACATAGGCCTCGGGCTGGTAGTAGTCGTAGTAGCTGACGAAATACTCCACCGCGTTTTTCGGGAAGAACTCGCGGAATTCGCTGTACAGCTGGGCGGCGAGCGTCTTGTTGGGCGCAAACACGATGGCCGGCCGGCCCAGCCGTGCAATCACATTGGCCATGGTGAAGGTCTTGCCCGAGCCGGTCACGCCCAGCAGGGTTTGAAAAACCTCGCCGTCGTTGACGCCTTCCACCAGCTTGTCGATGGCCTGCGGCTGGTCGCCGGCCGGCAGGTAGGGCAAAAACAACTCGAATGGCGAATCGGGAAAGCGGACGAACTGGCCGACGCCGCCCGATTCCGACGCATCGGCAATGACTTCCATGATTTCTGGCATAAAACACCTATTCGAGCCCCGTTAAAATCCGGGGCAATTAAACACACTATGACATTCGGGCAAAGACGGAAATTGCAATCCCTCCGAGTCCGGCGACTGCGTAGCGCTGCCGGCAAAAACCGGTGCTGACCGCCTTGCCCAAGGCACATTTTTCACACTTAAGGATATTCCATGTCTTTGTTTACCGCCGTTGAAATGGCACCGCGCGATCCGATCCTGGGCCTGAACGAGCAATTCGGCGCCGACACCAACCCCGCCAAGGTCAACCTCGGCGTCGGCGTCTACTATGACGACAACGGCAAGCTCCCGCTGCTCGAATGCGTGCAGGTTGCTGAAAAACAGATGATGGAAGCGCCCAAGGCACGCGGCTACCTGCCGATCGACGGCATCGCCGCCTATGATTCGGCCGTCAAGGGCCTGGTGTTCGGCGCCGACAGCGAACCGGTCAAATCAGGCCGCGTCGCCACGGTGCAGTGCATCGGCGGCACCGGCGGCCTGAAGGTCGGCGCCGACTTCCTCAAGCGCCTGAACCCCGATGCCAAGGTCCTGATCAGCGACCCGAGCTGGGAAAACCACCGCGCGCTGTTCACCAACGCCGGCTTCACGGTGGAAAGCTACCCCTACTACGACGCAGCCACGCGCGGCATCAATTTCGGCGGCATGCTGGCCGCGCTGAACGCCGCGCCTGCCGGCACCATCGTCGTGCTGCATGCCTGCTGCCACAACCCGACGGGCTACGACATCACCGCCGAGCAGTGGGATGAGGTGATTGCCGCCGTCAAGGCCAGGAACCTGACGCCCTTCCTGGACATGGCCTACCAGGGCTTCGGCTACGGCCTGGCTGAAGACGGCGCGGTGGTCGGCAAGTTCGTCGACGCCGGCCTGAGCTTTTTCGTTTCCACCTCGTTTTCCAAAAGCTTCAGCCTGTACGGCGAGCGCGTCGGTGCCCTGAGCGTGCTGTGCAGCGACAAGGAAGAAGCCGGCCGCGTGCTGAGCCAGCTGAAAATCGTCATCCGCACCAACTACAGCAATCCGCCGATCCACGGCGGCACGGTGGTGGCCATGGTGCTCAACACACCCGAGCTGCGCGCGCTGTGGGAAAAGGAACTGGGCGAGATGCGTGTGCGCATCAAGGCCATGCGCCAGAAGCTCGTCGATGGACTGAAGGCGGCTGGCGTGAAGGAAGACATGGGCTTCATCACGAAGCAGATCGGCATGTTCAGCTATTCGGGCCTGAGCAAGGACCAGATGGTGCGCCTGCGCAATGAGTTTGGCGTGTACGGCACCGACACCGGCCGCATGTGCGTGGCCGCGCTGAACAGCAAGAACATCGACTATGTCTGCGCATCGATTGCCAAGGTGATCTGAACCCGTCACAGGGGCTCCGAAAGGCGCCTGTGCAGGCCAGGGCCAGTCAGCGCCGCGCCGACTTGCCTTTTTTTAAGCCAAATCAGCTGTTTGCGCAGGCTGCATATGCGCTGATTGCTCTAATTTCAATAGCAATCAAGGCAGGCATGGCATCGCATTCGCCGTATCAGCGCTGGCGGGCCTGCCTGACGAGCAGCGTCAGGGCCATCGCGCCAATCAACACAAAGCAGACAAAAGACCAGTTGGCGATCGAGCCGCCCAGAAAGGTCCAGTCGATCGCGGAGCAGTCGCCGCTGCCCTTGAAGATCATCGGAATGGCGCGCTTGAGCGGAAAGGTTTCGATCATCCCGTAGAAGTCGCGGCCGCAGGAAACGATTTCAGGCGGGTACCACTGCAGAAAACTCTGCCGCGCCGCCACGAAGGCGCCAAAACCGGACAGCAGCACCAGCAGGCTGGCACCGGTGATCAGAAAATTTCGCCGGGCGCTCAAGGCGCTCAAACCCGCCACGATAGCGACCAGCACCAGGGCATAGCGCTGAACGATGCACATCGGGCAAGGCTCCAGACCTACCACATGCTGCAGGTACAGACCAAAAGCCAGCAGCAGCAAGCAGCCCAGGGCCACCAGTGCCATCAGGCGACGCGGGGCGTCAAACAGATTCAACAGCATCAGATTCCCTCTCCTGCATCCACAAAAATACGGGCCTTGCGCGGTGTCAGCACCAGCTTTTCACCCTCCTTCAGGCCCATGTCCCTGAACTGGTGCGAGGGCATCTGCACTTCAATCAGGGACTCGGCCGAGGGTTTGGCGGAATCGACCGGAAGCAGTTCCAGCCGGGCAATCGGGCCGATGACAATCGCGCGGTCCAGCGTGGCAACAATGCCGTCAACGCCGGGCGCATAGCGCTCGACCTCGAAATCGTGCGGCCGCACATAGGCAAAGGCCTTGGCGTTTTGGGCCTGGCTGTGCTCGGGCGAGTCCAGCTTCATGCCTTCCAGATGCACCTCGCCTTCATGGGCGCGGCCGTGGAACAGGTTCACGTCGCCCAGGAAGCCATAGACGAAGGGGCTGGCCGGATGGTCCCAGACCTGCTGCGGCGAGCCGATCTGCTCGACCTTGCCGGCATTCATCAAGACCACGCGGTCGGCCACTTCCAGGGCTTCCTCCTGGTCGTGCGTGACGAATATGCTGGTGACGTGCAGGTCGTCGTGCAGGCGGCGCAGCCATCGGCGCAATTCCTTGCGCACCTTGGCATCGAGCGCGCCGAAGGGCTCGTCGAGCAGCAAGACCTTGGGCTCGACGGCCAGGGCGCGCGCCAGGGCGATGCGCTGGCGCTGGCCGCCCGAGAGCTGCGACGGAAAGCGGTCGGCCAGCCAGTCGAGCTGCACCAGGCCAAGCAGCGAATGGACCTTTTCCTTGATCTGCGCCTCGCTCGGGCGCTGGCCGCGCGGCTTGACGCGCAGGCCAAAGGCGACGTTCTCGAACACCGTCATGTGGCGAAACAGTGCGTAATGCTGGAACACGAAGCCGACGCCGCGCTCGCGCACATGCACGTCGGTGGTGTCCTCGCCGCTGAACAAAATGCTGCCCTGGTCGGGCGTTTCCAGCCCGGCGATGATGCGCAGCAGCGTGGTCTTGCCGCAGCCCGAGGGGCCAAGCAAGGCGACCAGCTCGCCCGCCTCGATGTCCAGGCTGACATCGCCCA
>JAQGMN010000144.1 GCA_028292345.1 Polaromonas sp.
GCCGCTGTGCGGGCATGGCAGGACATCGCCGGCCCGGCCGCATGACAGGGCGCATGCGATGAGCCGCGCACTGAAATCCGGGGTAGTCACCCTGCAACTGGCACGAGATTTGCGCCTACCATTCCCACCTGCCGAAGTCGTTTTCTGACCCTTTACCTGGAACCACCATGAAACTGAAGCTTGTCCTGACCGCCGCCGCCCTCACCCTGGGCGCATCGGCCTTTGCCCAAACCAAATGGGACCTGCCGACTGCCTACCCGGCGACGAATTTCCACACCGAGAACATCGTGCAGTTTGCCAAGGAGGTGGACGCCGCCACCGGCGGCAAGCTGAAAATCACGGTGCATGCCAATGCGTCGCTGTTCAAGGCGCCGGAGATCAAGCGCGCGGTGCAGAGCGCCCAGGCCCAGGCCGGCGAAATCCTGCTGGCCAACTATGCCAATGAAAATCCGCTGTATGCGCTCGATGGCGTTCCGTTCCTGGCGTCCAGCTACCCGCAAGCCAGGCGACTTTACGAAGTCTCCAGGCCCGCCATGGAAAAACTGCTGGCCGCCCAGGGCATCAAGCTGCTGTTTTCAGTTCCCTGGGCGCCGCAAGGCATCTTCAGCAAGCGCGAAGTGAACTCGGTCGGCGATTTGCGCGGCATCAAGTGGCGCGCCTACAGCCCGGCCACCGCCAAGATCGCCGAACTGATCGGCGCGCAACCGGTGCAGATCCAGCAGGCCGAACTGAGCGCCGCCATGGCCACCGGCGTGATTGAGAGCTACATGAGTTCGGGCTCCACCGGCTACGACACCAAGACTTACGAGCACATCAAGAACTTCTACGATACCCAGGCCTGGATTCCCAAGAATGCCGTGCTGGTCAACCTGAAAAGCTTCAATGCGCTGGACGCGGCCAGCCAGGCGGCCCTGCTCAAAGTGGCTGGCGACGCGGAAACGCGCGGCTGGAAAGTGGCCGAGGAAAAGAACGCCGAATACAAGCGGCTCCTTGCCGAGCGCGGCATGAAGATCCACAAGCCTTCGGCCAAGCTCGACGCCGACATGCGCCAGGTCGGTGCCATCATGCAGACCGACTGGCTCAAGGCCGCCGGCAGCGACGGCGCCGCCATTGTGGACGCCTACAAGTCCAAAAAGTAAAAGGAAAAGCCATGCGCCGCCATCTGGAACGCATTCTCGACGCAGGCGGCGCCCTGGGCGCTTTTTGCGTCTTTTTGATCTTTGTACTGATGATCGTGGCCGGCGTGGGCCGCCAGTTCAACCTGGCCGTGAGCGGCGTCAACGACATCGTGTCCTGGCTGTGCGCGGCGGCGGCGTTCTTTGCCATGGCCCACGCTTTTCGCCACGGCGACTTCGTTCGCGTGACCCTGGTGCTTGACAAGGTTCCGCCCCGGCTGCGCCGCATCCTCGACGTGACCTGCCTGGTCATTGCCGCCGTGTCGGTCGGCTACCTGACCTGGTCGGCCACCGCATTCACCTATGAAAGCTGGGAATTCAAGGAAATGGCGACCGGCCTGGTGGTCATTCCGATCTGGATTCCGCAATCGACCTTTGTCGTCGGCTGCTGGCTTTTGCTGGCCGCCATGGTCGATGAACTGGTCACGGTGCTGCAGGGCGGCAAACCCAGCTACCAGCGCGCCCTGGAAGAGCGCCATGCCAGGGGCGATTTTTCATCGGATATTTGACCCTCCCCCGTTGAGGCTCAAGTATTTAATTCCCCCCCCGTTGAGGCTCACTGCGTGTAGCCTCCTCCCCCCTCAGGGGGCAACCGCTGCGGCCCGGCAAAGCCGGTTCCGCGCCGTTACTTGTGAAGAGCTCGCCGCGCGCACCGTGGCAGCAGAAAGACAGATCAGTTATGGACATTCTTCTCATGGGCGGCATGCTGCTCGTCATCATGCTGGTGCTGCTGGCCGGCGGCGTGTGGATTGCCATGACGCTGGCCATCGTCGGCTGGGTGGGCCAGGCTTTTTTCACCACCACCCTGCCGGGCAAGAACCTGTTTTCGGCTTTCTGGGAATCCAACGCTTCCTGGGAACTGGCGGCGCTGCCGCTGTTCATCTGGATGGGCGAGATCTTGTTCCGCACCAAGCTCAGCGAGGAAATGTTCGAAGGCCTGCGCCCGTGGCTGAACCGCATCCCGGGCCGGCTGATGCACACCACCATCATCGGCTGCGGCGTGTTCGGCTCGGTGTCGGGCTCGTCGGCGGCGACCTGCGCGACGATTGCCAAGGTGGCGCTGCCCGAACTCAAGCGGCGCGGCTACAACGAAAAACTGGCCATCGGCTCGCTGGCCTCGGCCGGCACGCTGGGCATCCTGATTCCGCCCTCGATCACCATGGTGGTGTACGCCGTGGCGGCCGATGCGTCGATCATCCGCATCTTCCTGGCCGGGTTCCTGCCCGGCTTTTTGCTGATGCTGCTGTTTTCAGGCTACATCGGCTGGTGGAGCCTGCGCCATCCCGACCAGGTGCCGCCGGCCGACCCGCCGACCACGTTCAGGGAAAAAATCCGCCTGTCGGGCAACTTGATACCGTGCGGATTGCTGATCGTGTTCATCGTCTGGGTGCTGGTCGCCGGCTGGGCCACGGCCACCGAATGCGCCGCCTTTGGCGTGCTCGGTTCGCTGGGCATCGCGGCCTGGGGGCGCTGCCTGACGTGGGCCAACTTCACCGAAGGCCTGATGGGCGCGACCCGCACGAGCTGCATGATCATGTTCATCCTGGCCGGCGCGGCATTCCTGACCAAGACCATGGCCTTCACCGGCATTCCGCGCGAGCTGGCCGAATGGGTCGATGCGATGCACCTGTCGCCCTATGCGCTGATCGGCGCGCTGGTCGTCGTTTACCTGGTGCTGGGCACGGCGCTGGACGGCATCTCGATGATCGTGCTGACCAGCGCGGTGGTGCTGCCGATGATCCAGAAGGCTGGCTTCGATTTGATCTGGTTCGGCATCTTCATCGTGCTGCTGGTCGAGATTGCCGAGGTCACGCCGCCGGTGGGGTTCAACCTGTTCGTGCTGCAGAACATGACCGGCAAGGACAGCAACGTGATTGCCCGCGCCGCGATTCCCTTTTTCATCTGCATGGTGGTCTGCATCACGCTGATCACGCTCTTTCCCCAGATCGTCACCGTCGTGCCCGATCTGGTGATGGGCAAGGAAAAATAGGCGCGCGCGGCAATGGGCGCCATACTCGCCGTCTGCATCGGCGCCTCGGTGGGCGCGCTGTCCCGCTGGGGCCTGGGCCTGTGGCTGTCGCCCGGCGGCCTGATTCCCTGGGGCACGCTGGCGGCCAACCTGCTGGGCGGCTACCTGGT
>JAQGMN010000159.1 GCA_028292345.1 Polaromonas sp.
GGGCGGCGCCATTGCGCTGGGCCACCCGCTGGGCGCCTCGGGCGCGCGCCTGGCGACCACGGCGGTGAACCGGCTGCACGCCACGGGCGGGCGCTACGCGCTGTGCACCATGTGCATCGGCGTCGGGCAGGGCATTGCGCTGATCCTGGAGCGGGTTTGAATCCGTTACAACTAAAGCACGTCCATGGCCTTGCCATGCACGCGTTCTGCCGGCTGCCGACCAACGGGTTCAGCAAGGCGTCTGAGGCTCGGCATTCAATTGCAGGACGAAAGAAAGCCAGGTCGGCCGACCTGGCTTTTTTATTGACAACAAGCCGTATGCGGCTTGTAGCTTTGCCTTGCGGCCATTCAGCCGCCGGGAATTCGGACGGTTTTTTTTAAAGCACTTCGCTGGCAAAGTCGGCCAGGCGCGAACGCTCGCCGCGCGCAAGGGTGATGTGCCCGCCATGCGGCCAGCCTTTGAAGCGGTCCACGGCAAACGTCATGCCCGACGATCCTTCGGTCAGGTACGGCGTGTCGATCTGCGCCAGGTTTCCCATGCAGACGATCTTGGTGCCCGGCCCGGCGCGGGTGATCAGGGTCTTCATCTGCTTGGGCGTCAGGTTCTGCGCTTCATCGATGATGACGTACTTGTTCAGGAAGGTGCGGCCGCGCATGAAGTTCATGCTCTTGACCTTGATGCGCGAACGGATCAGTTCATTGGTTGCCGCGCGGCCCCATTCGCCCGCGCCGCCTTCGGTCTTGCCAAGCACTTCCAGGTTGTCGTCCAACGCACCCATCCACGGACCCATTTTTTCTTCCTCGGTGCCGGGAAGAAAGCCGATGTCCTCGCCCACCGACACCGTGGCGCGCGTCATGATGATTTCGGTGTAGCGCCGGTCATCGAGCACCTGCGTCAGCCCGCTGGCCAGTGCCATCAGCGTCTTGCCGGTGCCTGCGGTGCCGGCCAGCGTGACAAAGTCCACTTCCGGGTCCATCAACAGGTTCATGGCGAAATTTTGCTCACGGTTGCGCATGGTGACGCCCCAGATCGAATTCTTCAGGTGGGTGAAATCCTTCAAGGTCTTCAGCACCGCGGTCTTCCCCTGAATTTCGGTGACGCGGGCATACAGCGAAGGCTCGCCCGGCGACTCGAAAAACACGAACTGGTTGATCAGCAGGCTGGGCACGATCGGGCCGGTGATGCGGTAGAAGGTGTGGATGCCTTGCTGCCAGCTTTCGATGGTCTTGCTCTGGCGCGTCCAGAAGTCAGTCGGCAGGGCAAGCGAACCCGCATACAGCAGGTCGCCGTCTTCAAGCACCTTGTCGTTCTGGTAGTCGTCGGTATTGAGCCCCAGGGCACGCGCCTTGACGCGCATGTTGATGTCCTTGGACACCAGCACGACTTCGCGCGATGCATATTCCTTGCGCAGGGCTTCGACCACGCCCAGGATCTGGTTGTCGGCCTTGCCCTGCGGCAGGCTGACGGGCAAGGTGTAGTCGAGCACCTTGGTCTGGAAAAACAGGCAGCCGCTGGCCTCCGGGTGCCCGGTGGTGTTCAGCTTCAGGCCCTTGCCGATGTCGGCGCCGTTCGCCCCGGCAAGTCCGTCGAGCGTACGGCTGGTCTGGCGCGCATTGCGGGCCACTTCCGTCATGCCCTTCTTGTGGCCATCGAGTTCTTCCAGCACGATCATCGGCAGGAAAATATCGTGTTCCTCGAAGCGGAACAGGCACATCGGGTCGTGCATCAGGACATTGGTGTCGAGAACGAAGAGCTTGGGCTGGCCGGATGGCCGGGTCTTTTTCGGCCTGAAAGCCGGCTGGGCACGCGGAACGCTCTCTTTTTCGGAGCTGGCTGTCCTTGCATCTGTTGCGGGGGCGGCCTTTTTCTCGGCATAAACGATGGGTGGCTCAAGTTCCATGACGGCAGCGGTTTCCAGCAACCCGATGACACCGATGTCAACAGGCTGGCTGGCCATTTCAACCGGTTTTGAGGATTTTCGCGGTGCTTTTGCAGATGCGCGTGCCGGCGCATCAAGCACGACGGGTGAAAGCAATGCGGCACGTTTGGTCGGGGCAGGTGGCAGGGGCATGGTGCTTAAAACTCTTTACATGAAGTTTCAAAAATAAAAAAAGCCGCCTCAGTGCCGGGGCGGCTTTTTTTGAACGCAGTCGCTGGGGTCAATTGCATGAACTCATTATGCACAACTCAAATGACCGCCTTTTCAATCAGCGAAATGCAAATCTCAGGCTTCTTTCTTGAGGCCCTTGACAGCCTTCAGGACTTCCTCGACATGGCCGGGTACCTTCAGGCCGCGCCACTCTTCCTTCAGCAGCCCGTCCGCGCCCACCAGGAAAGTGCTTCGCTCAATGCCCTTGACCTTCTTGCCGTACATGATCTTGTTCTTGACCACGCCGAACATGTGGCACATTTTTTCTTCGGTATCGGCAATCAGTTCAAAGGGAAGTTCCAGCTTGGACTTGAACTCGTCATGGGATTTCATGTTGTCGCGCGAAACGCCAAAAACGGTGGCGCCGGCCTTGAGGAAATCCTTGTAATGGTCCCGAAACTGCATCGCTTCGGTGGTGCAGCCCGGCGTGTTATCTTTCGGGTAGAAAAACAGCACGACCACTTTGCCCAGATGCGTTTGGTTTGAAACTTTGAGGCCGCCGGTGGCGAGTGCTTCAAATTCGGGAAGAGGTTTGTTGACGACGACTGCCATACTGAGGGTACCCTGACGAAAGTAGTTGTAATTAGCCGCGGCCTTTGCCAGCGAAGACAGATGTCGTTCGCTGGGTGCGGTGCCAAGTGCAACCCTATATTTTACTCTGAAAGGGACGTCGCCCGGCACTCAGGCCGCATCGGGGTCGATCAGCAGGGCTGCAACGACATGGCGACCTTCGCCGGCCAGAATGTTGTAGGTGCGACAGGCCGCCAGCGTGTCCATGGTTTCCAGGCCGATCCGCTGCGCCATCAGGCCGCGCAAAAAAGCCGGTGGCGGAAACCGCAGACGCGTGCCGCTGCCAAAAATCACCAGTTCCGGCTTCATGTCCGCCAGCAATGCAAAGTGCTCGGCGGTCAGTTCTTCAAAGCGCTGGCAATTCCAGGCCAGTTTTTCCCCGCGCGATCCGATCACGATGCTGTAGTCGATTTTTTCGGCCACGCCGTTATTGCCCAGCCCGACCCATCCGGCGCCGTAAGCAAGAATGGACTGGACATCAAGGCGGTCTGGTTGGAGTTTCATGGGGTAGAAGGGTTGTGTCGCTTGCTCGAACAGCCGTGCTGGCCATGACGGCCAGACTGCGGAGTTGAGGGGAAAAATCTACGATTTATGTGGTCAAATTATAGATTCCGCCCAAAACTCAGGTGGCTGCACCGGTTTTTCCCCTTTGGCGCGTCCCAATGGCGAAGCGGCCCTGCCCAACCTTTCATCAAAAGCGACATGAAACCGATCAACAAGTCTGCCAAACTGGCCAATGTGCTCTACGACATCCGTGGCCCGATCATGGATGCGGCCAAGCAGATGGAAGAAGAGGGCCAAAAGCTTATCAAGCTCAATATTGGCAACCTGGCGGTGTTCGGTTTCGATGCGCCCGAGGAAGTCCAGCAGGACATGATCCGCAACCTGCCGGCCTCGGCGGGCTATTCGGACAGCAAGGGCATTTTTGCGGCGCGCAAGGCGGTCATGCACGAGACGCAAAAGCAGGGCATCAAGGGCGTGACGCTGGACGACATCTACCTGGGCAACGGCGCCAGCGAGCTGATCTCGATGGCCACCAACGCCTTGCTCGACAACGGCGACGAACTGCTGCTGCCGTCGCCCGACTATCCGCTGTGGACCGCTTCCGTGAGCCTGGCAGGCGGCACGCCGGTGCACTACATGTG
>JAQGMN010000174.1 GCA_028292345.1 Polaromonas sp.
CTGGAATACGCATCGGCGCCGCTCGCCTGAAGCTTTTCATGCGCATGGCGCAGCTTGTCCGGCTTCCAGACATCGTCCTGGTCGGCGAAGGCCACGTAATCGAAGGCTGAGAAATCAACATCGGCCAGAATTCTGAAAAAATTGGGCGCCGCGCCGCCAAACCGGCTGCCGTGGGCCAGCACTTTCAGCCTGGTGTCACTGGCCGCCAACTGGTTTACCAGACCTTCGGAATTGTCGGAAGACGCGTCAACGCTGACGAACACTGTCACCTCGACGCCCTTTTGCGCCAGGATGCTTTCAACCTGTTCGGCAAGCCATGGCCGGCCGTTGTAGACGGCAAGGCAAACGGCCATTCGCGGGGGCGCAGTTGCCATGGCTTAAAACCCCAGGCTCAAGGGATTGACGATATGAATGGAGGAAAAATAAAACAATACGGCAATCCCCACTCCCGCGATATATCCATAAACAGGCGCCAGCGTCAGGCCACGCCTGAAGAAATAGGCAAAGCAAAGGCAGTCGAAAACCGCCGTCAATTCACCCAGCCTCAACGACAGCACGTCATTTTGAAGAAACAGCCAGGTCAAGAATATTCCGTATGCACTGATCACCACGGCATGGCGAATGGCGGTGGGCAATGATTTCCATTGCAGCAGCAAGCCTGCCAGCAGCGTTACCTTGAACAGGAAATAAACACTGAACAAGGTGTTGTTGGTCACCGGGTACTCACCCGTCAAATAAGGGGTTAGCCGCGAAAACCGTTCCACATCGAAGAGCGTGACCACCGCCAAGGCGGCTACCACCGCAAAGGCGGTGACGTATAGCTTTACCTTCAAGTCGACCCGGTAAACCAGCAGCACCGCCGGCAGCAGCGCGAGAATTGACAAATGCGTCAAAGCCGCCAGCGCCGCCGTGGCCACCACCGCCACCGGCCTGTTTTGCATGGCATACACAATCGAGAGCGATACCAGCGCGATGCCCAGCGACGCCCTTAGCTGGGTAAATTCATGCAAAAGAAAAAACCTTCCCACTAAAAAAATAACCGCCAGACCGTAGATGTCCGCATATTCGCTGCCGCCAAAAACACTGCTGAAGATTTTGAACTTGATGCCCAGCGAAACAAAAGCCAGCAGAAACACCAGCAACGAAATGTTGCCGTCTTCGCCCTTGAGGAAAAGCCCCATGAGCAGGAAAAAGGGATCCTTCAAGGTCACGGCTTCCCAGGCGGTCGCCGGGGGATCCACATCGAGCATGTCGACATAGTTGTTGTAATCGACGCTGCCGCTTTCTGAAAACAAGCCGGCGAAGAGGCTCAGCACCAACACCAGAACAAAGCGAGTGCCACAGCGCAGCGCTTGCGCCCGACCCAGCACATCAAGCTCCTGCACTGCAATCAAGCCGGACCAGAGCACCACAAAAACAAAAAGCAGCCAATAAAACGTCATGGGCGCGTGCTCAGTAACGTCCCATGCGCGATTTCAGCCCATGAACCAGACCGCGCATCATCATCGAAAAATGCCTGCTCCTGGGTTTGGCAAACAGCGTGTAAAAGCAGATGCGGATCAGCATGCGGTAGCCATCGACAAACTTCCAGTTGAGCGGCAGGCCTTTTTGCTTGTAAAGCCAAAAGCCGTTGCGGACCAGGTAGTAATGCCGGAGCGGGCTGTGCAAAGGTATTTGCTTGCCGATGAAACTGACATGCTCGTCGCCCAAGCTGTGCTCCATTCGGGCGGCAAATACGCCGAACGACTGAAAGCCGAAAGCCTTGGCCCGAAGCCCCCATTCAATGTCGACATAATCAATGAACAAATCGACATTCATCAGCCCTACGGTTGAGAGAACCCCGGCCGGGATCAGGCAGCCCGAGGCGATCAGATAATCGACCTCGACCACGCTGTCCGGTTTTTCGGCATATTGCCGCCGGACCGCCAGCCCTTCGATGCGGATAAAGGGCGGCGGGTTGTTCTGGCGCATGTCCATGTAGCACGGGCCCACGGCGGCCACTTTTTTGCCCTCAGCCATCAGCCGCAGCGCGGCCTTTCGCAGTTCAAGCACCATGTCTTCGGCCGGCTTGCTGTCCTGGTCTGACAGCAGGATGAAGGCCTGCGGGCCGACCCCGAGTTTTTCGATCCCGACATTTTGTGCATGGGCAATGCCATAGTTCTGGCCCAGCTTGTGCAGTAGCAGGTTGCCATGCCGCGCATGCTCAAACCAGGCCGTCAGATCGGCGGACGAACCGTTGTCCACAATAACAGCCCTGCCCACCTGGGGCAACAGCGCGTCCAGCAGTGTTTCCAGCACGGCCATGTCGGGGTTGTAGGTGACGATGACGGCAAAGACGTCTTCGCATCGATATGGAGAAGGGTTGTTCATGTCTTTGATGCCTGCATTCCTGTCATCTCAGCCTCAATTTCAAGGTGGTATGGCTTTCTCATCAGTAGCCTTTTAGCCTGGCGAAATACATCAAGGCCAGGAAGTCCACCGCCACCCGGGCGGTCCAGGCCATGGCTGCCCCCAGGATGCCAAAAGCCTGCATGCAGAAAAACAGCAGCGGAATGTAGAGCGCCAGTTCGGCCAAGTGCAGACATGCGGTCGTTCGCGCGTCGCCAGCGGCCTGGATGGCGGCAAAGGGAACATGCGCAATGCCGTTGAGCAGCAGCCCGGCCGCCATGACCGACACCACTGCCCATGAGTGGGCAGCGAAATCCTCGCCCAGCCACAGCGAGAGGCCCCAGCGCGAGCCCAGGCCGATCACCAGGCACACCGGCAGCAAGGCGGCGGTGACGATCTTCAGGCATTTTCGGTACAGGCGACCGGCACCGGCCGCATCGTTCGCCATCAGGATGGTGAGCCGTGGGAACAGCGCCGCTGTCAGGGCGCCGGGTATGACCAGCACACGGACCAGCGCCTCGAACGGCACGGTGTAATAAGCCACCACAGCAGCCCCAAGCACGCCGGAAATGACAAACCGGTCGGCTGTCACCATCAGCGGGCTGACGATGTTGGAAACCGTCATCCAGGCGCCAAAGCCCAGCAGCCCACGCATTTTTTCCTGGCTGAATGAAGCCTTCATCCATCCCGGCGGCAGCTTGTGATGCGCCATGCGGGCATGCAGCCAGAACACCACCACCCGGGCGGCAATCAGGCCGGCCACCATCCAGGCCAGGGAACTGCTCAGGAACATGACCGTCAGCGCCGGAAGCCCAAAGTTGGCCGCGCCCAGCACCATGCGCAGCAAGTTCACGCTCCGGAAATCCTCGTAAGCCTCCAGAATGCCGCGCAGGCCGGTGGTGGCCGTGGTGAAAGGAATACCGAGTGCGGCGATCAGCAGCGCGGCCAGCGTGTCGGGCTGCAGCGGCAAACTCACATTGAGCCAGCGATGGGCCAGCGGATAGGCCATCGCGGCCAGAACCATGCCCCCTGCCAGTCCGGTGCCGGCATTGAACCAAAGGCCGGTTTTCACCAGGACGGGCAGGCTGGCCTCCAGCCCGGCCGAGCGGGCGGCGGCCACCTGCTGGGTCAGCGCGCGCCCCAGGCCGAAATCGAACAGGCTGAAGTAGCCAATCAGCGCCCACACCAGGGTCAGGATGCCGAAGGCTTCCAGCCCCACTTGCCCAATGAGGTAGGGAATGGTGACCGCAGCCAGAAGCAGCGGCAGTCCGATACCCACCAGGTTCCAGATTGTGTTGCGCCGCAGCGACATCAGTCGCAGTCGCAGGCGCAGGCGTCAGCCAGCAGCCTGCCCTGCAGGTCCTTGGCCGACAGCAGCGGCGCGGCAATGCCGTTTTGGGCCAGCGGCCATTCAATGCCGATGGCCGAGTCGTTCCAGGCAATGCAGCGCTCATGCGCGGGCGCATAGTAGTTGGTCGTCTTGTACAGGAAATCGGCCGATTCGCTCAGGACCACGAAGCCGTGCGCCAAGCCCGGCGGCACCCACAGCTGGCGATGGTTGTCCTCGCTCAGTTCCAGGCCAACCCATCGTCCGAAGGTGGGCGAAGCTTGGCGAATGTCCACTGCGACGTCAAACACGCGCCCGCGCGCCACGCGCACCAGTTTGCCCTGGGGCTGCTCGACCTGGTAATGCAGACCGCGCAGCACGCCCTGGCTGCTTCGGCTGTGGTTGTCCTGCACGAACTGGTAGTCGGTACCTGTGGCCTCGTTAAAGGCTTTCTGGTTGAAACTCTCGTAGAAAAAGCCACGCGCATCGCCAAACACTTTGGGCTCGATGACCAGCACGTCAGAAATGGCGGTTTGAGTCACTTTCATGGCCGGGCTCCTTCAGCCAGCATCAAGGTGCTGAGCGGGTAGTAGATCATCGGCTTGTCGTACACCGGCAGCAACTGCTTGCTGATGGCCAGCGCGGCCGGATGCAGCCGGGTGCATTCCAGGCGCGAGTTGTGCGGCCGCTGCGCCGGCGCCGGAAAAGCGCTGGTGGGCACGGCGGCGACTTCGCTTGCTAGTATTTTGATAGCTTGCTGTGCCCGCTGCGCTTGCGCAATCACATGTTTTTCATAGCGATTCCAGGTCGTTTCGCCCCGGGCTGCCAGATGGTAGAGCCCGGCGTCCTGAGGGCGCTGCGCCACCTGACGAATGGCATGGGCCGTGACGCCGGCAATCAGTTCGGCACCGGTCGGCGCGCCGAACTGGTCGTCGATCACGCTCAAGCGTTCGCGCTCCTGCACCAGGCGCGTTGAATTTTTACGTGCATGGGGACCTGGAAAAGGAAGATCGGACGGGTCGTAGGAACTGCAGGCTTCACATCTACTCGAACGAAGTTCATGAACCAGCTGATGAATGAATTCAGGCTCTGCACCACGACCGTTGAAGGAACAAGCATTTATTTTCAATTCATGGACCAGCATGAATTGACTCCATACACGACAGCGCCGCTGCGACCACCTGGTCCATGTTGTAGTAGCGGTACTGAGCCAATCTTCCAACAAACGTCACTTTTTGTTCTTTTTCAGCCAGTGCCTGGTAGCGCTTGAACAAAGCTTCATTTTCTGGACGCGGTATGGGGTAGTAAGGATCGCCCTCGGCCTGAGGGTATTCGCGAACAATTGAAGTTCCCGTATGCTTTTGTCCCGTCAAATGCTTGAATTCAGTGGTTCGGGTGTAAGCGTAATCATTGGGAAAGTTGACAGTCCCCACCGGCTGGAATTCTGGGGTATCGGGAAAATGCTGATGCTCAAAACTCAGGCTGCGATAGGGAAGCTTTCCAAAGCAGTGACCGTAGAAAGCATCGATGGGTCCGGTATAGACAAGATGAGCGAATTCCTCGGTGTCTCTGATTTCCTGTAAATCAACCCCTACGCGAACTGCAATGCCCGGGTGATCAAGCATGCGTTCAAACATTTTTGTGTACCCGTTTGCGGGCATGAACTGCAGGGTATCGGTAAAGTACCGGTCATCGTCATTGGTTCGCGTGGGTATGCGTGCTGCCACTCCAGCCGATAGCTGTGAAAGATCAAGCCCCCATTGCTTGAGTGTGTACCCGCGAAAGAACTTGTCGCAGAGGTCGGAGCCTACGCTGTTAAGAACAACGTCTTCACTTGTTTTCAAAACGTCGCGCGGCTCCCGCACCTTTTCAAGAAAACCAGCGGCCTCAGCTTCATTCAAGTCCAGACCATAGATTTTGTTGAGAGTGACGCGATTGATTGGAATGGGAACCTGCTTGTCGCCTACCTGCGCCAGTACGCGGTGCTCATAAAAACGCCAATCGGTGAAACGCGACAGGTATTCGAAAACACGCTTGGAGTTGGTATGGAAAATATGCGGCCCATAGGGATGCGTCAACAAACCAGCCTCATCGTGAGCGTCATAGGCATTGCCGCCGATGTGAGGCCGTTTGTCGATAATCAGTACATTTTTCCCGGATTCTGCCAACTGCCGGGCGCAAACGCTACCGGCAAAACCTGCGCCAACGATTAAATAGTCATAGTTCATGATTTATCTTAAAAGTATTAATAAATAATATTTCAGCGGTGAGCGCACATAAAAAAAGACAAAAACGCCTGTGCGAACAAAATTGTGTGGTTAGCCTGACCGCACCTTTGTGCCTGG
>JAQGMN010000266.1 GCA_028292345.1 Polaromonas sp.
GCGATTTCCTTCGAGACCGGCGCGGCCATGATGCTCAAGGGCCTGACCGCGCAATACCTGCTGCGCCGCACCCAGCCGCAGGGCGGGCTCAAGGAAGGCGACTTCGTGCTGTTCCATGCGGCGGCCGGCGGCGTCGGCCTGATCGCCTGCCAGTGGGCCCACGCCATGGGCCTGCAGCTGATCGGCACCGCCGGCTCGGACGAGAAATGCGCGCTGGCCAGGGAACATGGCGCGGCCTTCGCCATCAACTACGCAACGGAAGATTTCGTCGCCCGCGTCAAGGACATCACCGGCGGCCAGGGCGTCAAGGTGGTGTATGACTCGGTCGGCAAGGACACCTTCGACCGCTCGCTCGACTGCCTGCGGCCCTTCGGCCTGATGGCCAGCTTTGGCAATTCTTCCGGCCCGGTCGCGCCGTTCTCGCCCGGCATCCTGGGCCCCAAGGGCTCGCTGTATGTGACGCGCCAGACGCTGTTCAGCCACATCACCACGCGTGAAAGCACGCAGGAAATGGCCGACGACCTGTTCGAGATGGTCGGCAGCGGCAAGGTGAAGATCCGCATCGACCAGCGCTTTGCCCTGGCCGACGTGGCCGAGGCGCACCGCGCCCTCGAAGCGCGCAAGACCACCGGCTGCACCATCCTGACGCTGTAGGCTTTTGCGGGCCGGCGCAGGATGCGGCGAGCTGGCGGGCAAGCGCGGCGGTAAATCTGGTTAAACCTCGGTAAAGTCGGGCCGGAATTCAACTGCCGGCGCCGGCAATGCGTTACAAATGGCTGCAGGAGATTCCCATGCCCATAGCCTTCGCCGCGATCCGCTGCAGCATTGCGATTCTGGCAAGCCTGGCCGGCCTCGGGGCCTGCGCGCAAAACGGGAGCGCGCCAATCGGTCCTGACAGCGCGGGTCCTGAAGCCGCCTGGCGCGCCAGTTCCCGGCTGGGCTATGCGCCCACGCCTTCATTTGCCATGGCGGCCGGTGCGGCGCCGACAGGCTGGGCCTTGCAGCAGATCGAGGCGGCTCATGCGGCCAGCAGGCGGGCACCCGCCATTCCGCAGGAACTGGCACGCTTCAATGCGCCGATGGCCGATCTGGCGCGCGACGTTCTGGCTGAACGCGAAGCCCGCCAGGTGCTGCGCGCGCAGAACGTCGCGGCAGGCGCTGCCACGGCTTCGCCGGCCGCCGTCATGGCAGGCGGGTTGCCGTTCAGCCGCGAGATGGCGCAGAGCGCTAGCGCCTGGCGGCTCATGGCCTGCAGCGATCCGGCAATCGAACAGCCCATGCTGGCCCGCATGACCGAATTCTGGTTCAACCACCTGAATGTGTCGGTGGGCAAGGCAACGGTGCGCCCGTTCGTCGGCCATTACCTGGTCAATGCCATCCGGGCCCATGCGCTCGGCCGCTTCGAGGACCTGCTGCTGGCCAGCGCCAGGCATCCGGCCATGCTGCTCTACCTGGACCAGTCGCAAAGCAGCAACCGCGGCCTGAATGAAAACTATGCGCGCGAACTGATGGAACTGCACACGCTGGGCGTTGGCGGGGGCTACACCCAGGGCGATGTGCGTGAGCTGGCCCGCATCCTGACCGGCTGGACGGTCGATCTGCCGGGCGGCGAAGGCTTTCGATTTGCCGAGCGGCGGCATGACACCGGCAGCAAGCGCTTCATGGGCCAGACCTATGCCAGCGCAGGCCAGAAGGAGGGCGAGGACGCCATCCGCTTTTTGGCGCGCCAGCCGGCCACGGCGCAGCGCATTGCCGGGCGGCTGGCGACGTTCTTTGTCGCCGACCAGCCGCCGGCCGCGCTGGTCGAGCAACTGGCCGCCACCTTCCTGGCCACGCAGGGCGACATTCGCGCGGTCATGCGCACGCTGGTCCAGTCGCCCGGCTTCTGGTCGGCGGACCACCGGCTTTTCAAGACGCCGATGGACTTTGCCTGCTCGGCCCTCACGGTGGCGGGGGGCGTGACGGACCCGCAGGGCATTCCCCAGACGCTGGGTTTCCTGGCCCAGGCCGGCCAGCCCCTGCACGGCTGGCAGACGCCCGACGGCTACCAAACCGACGCGGCCACCTGGCTGGCGCCCGAAGCGCTGACGCGGCGCGCCGACTTCGCCATGGGCCTGGCCCGGCGCATTCCCGAGCCGGTGTACCTGAAGGCCTATCTCAGCGACGCCACACTGGCGCGGGTGGACCGTGAGCCGCTGCCGCTGCGCACCGGCCTGATGCTTGCCAGCCCCGATTTCATGCGCAAATAAAACCGAACCTCCACCGCCATGCACACCTCGACCACTTCAATTCCCGGCCTGCCGCGCCGCCGCAGCCTGCTCGGCCTGGGCGCGTTGTCGGCGCTGGCGCTTGCCAGCGGACCGCGCGTGTGGGCGCAGCCCGCGCCCGCTGGCGGCAAAACGCCGCTGGACGGCGGGCGGCTGGTGGTGGTGTTTCTGCGCGGCGCGTACGACGGACTGTCGGCTTTCGTTCCCTATGCCGATCCTGACTACCACGCCATTCGCCCCAACATCGCGATTCCCGCGCCCGACGGCACGGCGCAAACCAGCCTGCGGCTCGATGCCACGTTTGCCCTGCATCCCGCGCTCAGCCCCTTGCTGCCGCTGTGGCAGCAGGGCGTGCTCGGCTTCATTCCGGCCGCCGGGCTGCCCGCGCCCAACCGGTCGCACTTTGACGCCCAATACCAGATGGAGATCGCCGGGACCGGCCAGACCCGCAGCACGCCGGGCTGGCTCAACCGGGCGGCAGGGCTTGACGCCCGCCGCTCCCCTGACCCGGCAAGCGCAGGCGCTGCCGCCCTGGGTGTGGGCGAAGCCAATCCGGCCATCCTGGGCGGACCGGCTGCCATCCGGCTGATTCCGCGCGGGCAGGCGGCCGAGCGCACCGGCGTGCTGGCCAACGACCGCACGCGCCAGGCCCTGCTCGACCTGTACGCCGGCAATGATGCGGTCAGCGAAGCGTTCCGGCAGGGCGCCGGCAGCCGCCAGCAAAGCGCGCAGGAGCTGGGCGCCGAAAAAATGATGGCTGAGCGCCACCGCGCCATGGTTCTGCCCCAAGACCCGCCCATGGCCGGGCGCGGCCTGGACCGTGACGGCGCGCCTGCCGATCCGCAGGCGCGGTCCGCGCAGATGCTCGCGGCCAGCAACGGCGCGGCCGACCCGGTCGGCCTGGAACTTGACGCGCAGCGCCTGGGCATCCTGATGCGCAGCGACCGCCGCCTGCGGCTGGGTTTCCTGTCGGCGGGCGGCTGGGACACGCATGCCAACCAGGGCGCCGTCACCGGGCAACTGGCCGGCAACCTGGGCAGCCTGGGGCGCGGCATGGCCCGGTTGCGGCAGCATTTTTCGGAACCCGGCGACATCATCGTGGTGATGAGCGAGTTTGGCCGTACCAGCGCCGAGAACGGAACCCGCGGCACCGACCACGGCTTCGGCAATGCGCTGTGGCTGATCGGCAACCGCGTGGCCGGCGGCCGGTGGCATGGCGACTGGACCGGCCTGGCGCGCGGCAACCTCAACGAGGCGCGCGACCTGCCGGCGCATCACGATTACCGCGCGGTGCTGGCGCAGGTGCTGCGCGCCAGCTTTTCGCTGGGCGACTCGCAGCTCGCCGGCGTGCTGCCCGACACCCGGTGGGACAGCCGCCTCGATGGCCTGCTCCAAAAGGCTTGAGCCAGCGTCGGCCTGGAATCAGGCTGGATGCAATGAAATATTGATCAAAAAGACAGTTTGCGCAACTGGTGCATGCGCAGGCAGCTATCAAAAAAAGAGCATTTCAGGTTTTTTCAACCAGCGTGGCGGGCCGCAACCGGTTGGGCGCCAGCGCGCCGGCCGAATCCAGGATCGGGTAG
Source organism: Polaromonas sp. (assembly GCA_028292345.1). Lineage (GTDB taxonomy): Bacteria > Pseudomonadota > Gammaproteobacteria > Burkholderiales > Burkholderiaceae_C > Polaromonas. The sequence goes on from JAQGMN010000266.1 coordinate 3,851, forward strand.
GCGATCGAGCAGATGTGCGAGTTGATGCGTTTCAGGTCGCTGATCAGGTCGATGTGCAGCGAACTGGTTTCCTGGCTTTGCAGCGTGTTGGCCGACAGCCGGCCCAGGTGGCTGGTGGCATAGGCGCGCTCCAGGTCGCGAAAGCGCGCTTTTTCTTCGAGCAGCTTTTGCGCATCGCGCACATTGCCGTTCAGAAACACGCTCATGCCCAGCCGCAGGTTGTCGCGCAGCCGCTGATGCAACTCGGTGATCTCGGCCATGCCGGCTTCCGAGAACTGGCGGCCGTGCTTGATCTTCTTGTCTTCGATGTCGATCAGCACCCGCTCGATGATGTCGCCGATCTGCTCCATGTTGATGGTGAAGCTGATGATGTCGGTCCAGCGGCGGCTTTCCACCTCGTCCAGCGCTTCAAGCGAGATTTTCGTGAGGTAGTACTTGATCGACGAATACAGCTCATCGACCGTGTCGTCCATCTTGCGCAGGGTTTCGGCCAGCCGCAGGTCGTCCTTGCGGATCACCTCGAGCATGCCGCGCAGCATGGTTTCGACCACGTCGGCCTGGTGCAGGGCTTCCCTTGCCGCGCACGAAATCGCCAGCGACGGCGTGGCCAGGGCCGACGGGTCCAGGTGGTGCTGGCGGCCGCTGGCGCTGCCTTTCTCGGGTGTCGGCAGCAACTTTTGAACCCAGCGCGCAATCACCTGCGTCCAGCCGATGAACACCAGGCCAACCAGCACATTGAAGGTCAGGTGGAACATCACCACCACCGTCGCCGGCTCGCCCAGGTACGGGCGCACATGGCGCAGCCACAGCCCGACCAGAGGCGCGGCCATGGCAATTCCCAGCGCCTTGAACATCAGGTTGCCCAGCGGCACCTGCCGAACCTCGATGGCCGAGCGCGCCGTGGTGATCACCGCCAGCAAACCGCTGCCCAGGTTGGCGCCCAGCACCAGGCCCAGGGCGACATCGCTGGGAATCACGCTGGTGCTGACCAGGGTGGCCGTCAGCAGCACCACGGCCAGGCTGGAATACGACACCACCGCCAGGAAGGCCCCGACGGTGATTTCAAGCAGCAGGTCGCTGCCCAGCGACTCCAGCAGCGCCTTGACGGCCGCCGCCTGGGTCAGCACCTGGGTGGATGCGCTGACCAGCCGCAGCGCCATCAGCATCAGGCCCAGGCCGATCAGCACCCGGCCGAAGCGCCCCGCATTGGTGTCCGGCCGCGAGATGAAGAGCACCACGCCCACGAAAATGCACAGCGGCGACAGCCAGGACAGATCGAACGAGAACACCACCGCCATCATGCTGGTGCCGATGTCGGCGCCGAGCATCACGGCCAGCGCCAGCGGCAGCGACACCAGGCCCTGGCCGACAAAGGACGACACGATCAACGAGGTGGCGGTACTCGACTGCACCAGCGCGGTCACGCCGACGCCCGACAGGGCGGCCGTGAACCGGTTGTGGGTGCTGCGGGCCAGGAACTGCCGCAAATTGGCGCCGAAGACGCGCAGGATGCCGGTGCGCACCAGGTGCGTTCCCCACACCAGCAGGGCAA
>JAQGMN010000305.1 GCA_028292345.1 Polaromonas sp.
ATGCCCAGGCGGTGGTCGTTGCCATCGACGGTGATGATGGTGCTGGCGCCCAGCAGCCGCGCGCCGGCGGTGGCGCACAGGCCGATCGGCCCCTGGGCGAACACCACCACCGTGTCGCCGATCTTGATGCGGGCGTTTTCCGCGCCCTTGAAGCCGGTGGACATGATGTCCGGGCACATCAAGACCTGCTCGTCACTCAAGCCGTCGGGAATCGGCGCCAGGTTGGCCTGCGCGTCGGGCACCAGCACGTACTCGGCCTGGGTGCCGTCGATCAGGTTGCCGAAGCGCCAGCCGGCCGTGGCCTTGAAGCCGTGGCAGCCGCACAGGCCCATCGGCACCAGGTAGCTGCCGTCCTGCGAGGCAAGGCCGTCCTGCGCGGCATAGGAATTGAAGTTCGGACAGATGGCGCCGGCGATCACGCGCTGGCCTTCGCTGTAGCCCTGCACCGCGCTGCCGAGCTTTTCGATCACGCCGACCGGCTCGTGGCCGATGGTCAGCCCCTTGGCGACGGGGTATTCGCCCTTGAGGATGTGGACGTCGGTGCCGCAGATGGTGGTGGTGGTGATGCGCACCAGGGCATCGTTGGGGCCGACGTCGGGAATGCGCTTGTCGGCAATTTCGATGCGGCCGGGTTCAACGAAGATGGCGGCTTTCATCATGGCGGGCATGGGGATTCCTTGGGGGTGGACAGGTGGGCAGGGCGCGGCGATTCAAGCCACAGTCTATGCCCGATGGCCGGCCAGCGGCAGGCCATGGCGCTTGGCTTGACATAGGTCAAAGGGGCTGTCAGGGGGCGATGACCGCATGCGCCAGGTGGATGTACACCGGGATGCCCAGCAGGATGTTCAGCGGAAAGGTGATGCCCAGCGACATGCCGAAGTACAGCGACGGGCTGGCTTCGGGCACCGCGTGGCGCAGCACGGCCGGCACGGCGATGTACGAAGCGCTGGCCGCCAGCACCATCAGCAGGCTGGCATTGCCGGCGCCCAGCCCGGCCATGAGCGACAGGCCAAGCGCCAGGCCGGCATGCGCCAGGGGCGCGAGCACGGCATAGGCCAGCAGCAGCGGCGACTTGCCCCGGACCGCCGGCATGTTGCGCGCGGCCGTCAAGCCCATGTCGAGCAAAAAGAAGGCCAGCAGGCCCTTGAACAGGTCGCCGACGAACGGTTTCATGGCCGTGTGGCCGGCGTCGCCGGAAAGCATGCCCACCGCCATGGCGCCGAGCAGCAGCAGTTGGGCGCCGTCGGTGAAGGACTCGTGCAGTACCTTGCCGATGGAAATGCCGCCGCTCTTCAAGCCGCCAGCCGCCAGCGCCGCGCCCGAGGCGCCCAGCGACACCCCTCGGGTCGCTGCGGCCTGCTGGCGCACGGTGTTGGCCAGCACCACCGCCAGGATGATGGCCGGCGACTCCATCAGCGCCATCGCGGCGGCCATGTGGCCGCCGAAGGCCAGGCCGTGGGTTTCCAGGTACTGCACCGCCGTGATGAAGGTCACCGCGCTGACCGAGCCGTAGGTGGCCGCCACCGCCAGCGCGTCGAAAGGGGAGACGAAGCGCCGGAGCACCCGGTACCCGATGGCCGGCACCGCCACGGCCAGGGCCACGGCGCAGGCCAGGCTGCTGGCCACCTCGGTCGTCAGGCCCGATTCGGCCAGCGCGAAGCCGCCCTTCAGGCCCAGCGCCATCAGCAGGTAGAGCGCCAGAAAGCGCGATATCTGCGGCGGGATTTCCAGGTTGGACTTGAGCAGGCCGGCCAGGACGCCAAAGACAAAGAACAGGATGGCGGGATCGAGAAGGTTTTGCACGGCGGTTTCCTTGAGTCCAGCGATGCTAAATGCCGATGCCAATAAGGCAAAATCAATTCTTCGACCATTTATCATCGAAAAAAACCTATGAACATCACCTTCCGGCAGCTGCGCATTTTTTTGAGCGTGGCCGAGCTTGGCAGCATCACCGCCGCCGCCCGGGCCAGCCATGTGACCCAGCCCACGGTGTCGATGCAGCTGCGGGAACTGGCCGATGCGGTCGGATTGCCGCTGTACGAGGTGATCGGCAAGCGCCTGTTCCTGACGCAGGCCGGCGAGGAACTGGCCACGACCGCACGGGCGATGGTGGGCGAATGGAGCGATTTCGGCCAGCGCATGGATGCGCTCAGGGGCTTGACGCGCGGCCGCCTGCGCATTGCGGTGGTCAGCACCGCCCAATACTTCATTCCGCGCATCCTGGGCCGCTTTTGCAGCAGCCATCCGGAGGTGGAGATTGCGCTGGAAGTGCTCAACCGCGACGGCGTGGTGCAGCGCCTTCGCGCCAACCAGGACGACCTTTACATCATGTCGATGCCGCCCGCCGACATGGACATCGAAAAGGAGGTTTTCCTGTCCAACCCGCTGGTGGTGGTGGCGCCGGCTTCGCATCCGCTGGCCGGGCAGGCGCGCATCGCGCTGGCCCGCCTGGCGCCGGAGCGCTTCATCCTGCGCGAGCAGGGCTCGGGCACGCGGCTGGCCTGCGACGCGCACTTTGCCGCGCATGGCTTCAAGCCCCGGGTCCGGCTGGCGCTGGGCAGCAACGAGGCCATCAAGCAGTCGGTGGCCGGCGGCCTGGGGCTGGCGGTGTTGTCCACCCACTCGCTGGGCGAGCCCATGGGCGAGGAATCCCTGGTGACGCTGGACGTGGCGGGATTTCCGATCCAGTCGCGCTGGTACACGGTGCATCCCAGGGGCAAGCGCCTGTCGCCGACGGCGCAGGCCTTTTTGCAGCACCTGGCAGGCGCGCATCCTGGCGCGGCTGTCTGACTTGTCAACGGGTCGGCGGGCCTGAATGCGACCGGCCCGCCGGAGGAATCAAGCGCCCAGTTCGGCCAGCCGGGCCTTGAGCGCGGCATTCTCGGCGCTGAGTTCGGTGATGGTCTGGCGCAGCCGGGCAATCATGCCTTCGGGCGTTTCGGGCTCGGTGCGGGCCACGGCCTTGCTTTCGCGCACCTGCCGGGCGGCCTGCTGCAGCTCTTTCTTGCCACCGGCCACGGCCGCCAACTGCGCCTCGACCGGCAGCGACGCCACGGTGGCCGCCGCGTTGATCGAGATCGTTCCCGACTTCACCGCCGCGACCAGTTCGGGCGCGGCCGATTTCTGGATCTTTTCAATCTGGTGGATGGTGGCGTTGCTGATGCGCGCCGATTTGGCGACGGCGCCCATCGTCGGCACCGGCTCGGGCTTGGCCGCAGCCGGGGCAGCTTCTGACCCGGAGGATGCGGCGGGCGCCGGCTGCACGCGCGCCGTCAGGATGTCTTTTTTGCGCAGGGCGAGTACGCCGCGCTGGAAATCGGACACGCTGCGCCGGCCCAGGTGCTGCTCGATCATCCACAAATGCACGTCGTCGATGGAGGTGAAGCGGGTGTTCTGCACGGTTTGAAATGGAATGCCGTGCTGCGTGCAGATGCGGTGGCGGTTGTGGCCATCGACCAGCACCTCGCCCCACAGCACCAGCGCATCGCGGCAGCCCTCGGCCAGCAGGCTGCGCTCCAGGGT
>JAQGMN010000403.1 GCA_028292345.1 Polaromonas sp.
GTGGCAAAGGCCACGTCCTTGGCATCGCGGCCGGTGCCGATGCGCACCAGCCGGTCGATGGGCGCCATGCGCGTGGCGTCGAACAGCACCCAGCGGCCGTCGAGCCAGGCCTCGAACACGGCATGGAAGTCCTGCGGCGGCTCGGCGAAATTCACGTACCCCACCACCAGCCGCGCCGGAATGTTCAGCGCCCGGCACAGCGTGATGCCCAGGTGCGCAAAGTCGCGGCACACGCCGACGCGCTGGACGAACACGTCCTGCGCCGTGGTGGTCGACTGGGTGACGCCCGGCTGGTAGGTGACCGATTCGTGGATCCAGCTTTCCACCGCATGCACCCGGCCCATGCCCGGCGGCATGTGGCCGAACAACTGCTGCGCCACGCGGCACAGCGAATCGGATTCGCAGTAGCGGCTGGGCAAGAGGTAATGCAGCACGTCGTCGGGCAGGGCGCTGACGGGCGTCTCGTCCAGGTGCAGCGGCTGCGGGGCCGGATGCAGCTGCACCCGGGCATGGTAGTTGACCGACAGCACGCCCTTGGGCGCGTCCAGGCGGATGAAGCGGTTGCCGCTGCGCTCGTCGGAAAAATGGCGCACCTTCATGCTCGGCGTGATGGTCAGCCGCTCCTCGACGACCTCGTGGCCGGCATGGAACGCGGCGCCGATGTTGAGCAGAAAATGCGCCGGGCTGCTCACTTCGTATTCAAGCAGGCAGTCAACCAAAGAGGTATGCATGGGAGGGGTGGTTCCTGTAGGAGAGACAAAAAAGGCCGGCGGCAAGACCCGCCGGCCCGCTAATCATGCCTGCGCGGCCGGGGCGCGGGCGGATCGCCGCCGCCAAACCAGTGCTTGCAGGTCACGAACACGACGCGGACGGCATGCTCCAGGATGTCGGCCGAAAGCGCCGAACGGCGGCGCGCCCTGAGCCGGAACACCAGCAGGAACTCGGCGATCCGGGCGGGAAACCCCACCTGGCGCTGGGGCGCAATGGCCGGCACCGGGTGGCTTGCGGATTGAGCAGGCGGCTCCCTGGACGACCAGCCCTGGAAAATACGCTCCTTCAGGCGTGACACCGCCGTGCCGGGCGGCTTGCTGTCAGTGGGCTCCATCACTTCATCATTTTCTTGGCAGCGCCCACGCCCAGGGCCGCCAGCACAATGAAGATGAGCGCCAGGATCAGGAACAGGCCGAACAGCACCTTGGCAATGCCTGCCGCGCCGGCAGCGACCCCGCTGAATCCCAGGGCGCCGGCAATCAGTGAAATGACCGCAAAAATAATTGCGTACTTGACCATTTTTATCTCCCTTCAATGCCTGGACCCCAAGCGCGGGCCTACGCCCCTCAGCGACAACCATCCGTAAGACGATGACGCCTATCTTAAAAAATCCCGCCGGTTTTGAGAATAAGCACGCCCCTTTGCGCCGCGTAGGACAGTGACTTGCCCCTGCCGCCAATACCGCCCGCCTGCGGGCCGGAGTGCCTATCGTGACAGGGTTCGATGAACCGGGAATGCGGCGTTTTGCATGCCATTATGGCCCGATGGTCAAACCCGGGACCCTGGGCAAGCGCTGTTGAACCTTGACCGGAATCGAAAGGCTTGCGGGGGGCTGCGCGGCTAGCCCCGGTTCATAATCGGCAGTTGAAATCAACAAGGCTTGCCGCGCGCCAGACGGCCCGGGCAAGCCGATCCGGTGCAGCGCGCCTGTGTCCCAGTTCTGGCCGGCGGCCTGCCTTTTTCACCAGAACCAGGAGATGCAATGCCTTCTTTATTCGACACCGTCCGGGCCGGCGACCTGCTGCTGGCCAACCGCATCGTGATGGCGCCGCTGACCCGGAACCGCGCGCCCGATGCCATTCCCACGCCGCTGATGGCCGAGTACTATGCCCAGCGCGCCACGGCCGGCCTGTTGATCACCGAAGCCACGGCCATCAGCCACCAGGGCCAGGGCTATGCCGATGTGCCCGGCCTGTACGGCACCGAGCAACTCGACGGCTGGAAGCGGGTGACCGGGGCGGTGCATGACGAAGGCGGCAAGATCGTGGTCCAGCTCTGGCATGTGGGCCGCGTTTCGCATTGCGACCTGCAGCCCGGCGGCGGCCAGCCGGTGGCGCCTTCGGCCATCGCCGCCAGGACCAAGACCGTGCTGATCCGGGACGGCGTGCCGACCTTCGTGGCCACGTCCGAGCCGCGCGCGCTCGACGCCGGGGAGATTCCCGAGATCGTGCACACCTACCGGGCGGCCGCGCTCAATGCGGTGGACACCGCCGGTTTCGATGGCGTGGAAATCCATGGCGCCAACGGCTACCTGCTCGACCAGTTCCTGAAGAACGGCTCCAACCAGCGCACCGACGACTACGGCGGCTCCATCAAGAACCGCGCCCGCCTGATGCTCGATGCCACCCGCGCCATCGTCGACGCCATCGGCGGCGGCCGCACCGGCATCCGGCTGTCGCCGGTCACGCCGGCCAACGATGCGTTCGACAGCGACCCGCAGCCGTTGTTCGAGTACGTCGTCAAGCAGCTGGCCAGGCTGGGCCTGGCCTATGTGCACCTCATCGTCGGCGCCACCGGCGGCGCGCGCGAGATGCCCGAGCGCCCGTTTGACTATGCGGCGCTGAAGGCGGCCTACCGCGCGGCGGGCGGCCAGGGCGCCTGGATGGTGAACAACGGCTACGACAAGGCGACGGCCGAGCAGGCGCTGAAGGACGGCGCCGACCTGGTCGCCTTCGGCAAGCCCTTCATCGCCAATCCGGACCTGGTCCGGCGGCTGCGCACCGATGCGCCGCTGAACGAGCCCGACAAGGCGACCTTCTACGGCGGCGGCGCCGAAGGCTACACCGACTATCCTGCGCTATTGAATGAATAGCTGAAAGCGCCCGGCGCACCTGCGCCACAAGGCGTTTTGATGCGGAAAATGCGGTTCAGAACGGGTTTCAGCCGGCGGCCAGCCGCAGGCCGTCCAGCGCCGCCTGCTGCGGATCGGCCGCCAGCGTCACCGCGCTGACCACCGCCGCGCCATCGACGCCACCGCGCAGGCAGGCCAGCACGCCCGGCAGGCGCTCCAGCGAGATGCCGCCGATGGCCACCACCGGATACGGCGCGGCCAGCGCGGCCCAGGCTGTCAGCCGCTCCAGCCCCACCGGCGCATAGGGCATGACCTTCAGCGTTGTCGGGTAGACCGGGCCAATCGCCAGGTAGGACGGCTGGACGGCTTGGGCGCGCGCCAGTTCGTCCGGCGTGTGCGTGCTCAGGCCGAGCCGAAGGCCCGCGTCGCGCAGCGCCCCGATGTCGGCGGTGTCCAGGTCTTCCTGGCCCAGGTGCACACCATAGGCGCCGGCGGCCAGCGCGAGCTGCCAGTGGTCGTTGATGAAGACCTGCGCGCCCGGCACGCTGCGGCTCGCCTCGACGGCGGCGCGCACTTCGCGCTCGATCTCGGCGGGCGTGTGGCCGTCGGCCTTGAAGCGCAACTGCACGGTGCGCACGCCCCAGCCGAGCAGGCGCCGCACCCAGGCGGCGTCGTGCACGACGGGGTAAAAGCCGATGGGGCCGGTCAGCGGTGCGAAGGAAGCTAAGGGCGTGGAGTTCATGGCGGTCAGCGGCTCACAGAAGGTTTGTCGGTATTACTCCTTCCCCTGCTGGGGGAAGGCTGGGATGGGGGCGGCCCGGCATGGGGCGCGCAGGTGAAATGCTCTAGCTGCCGGGGTTTTCAGGCTGCTGCGACGAATCATGAAAAAGCCACGTCCGTCAGCCCGGCTGGCCCCCATCCCAACCTTCCCCCAGCGGGGGAAGGAGGAAGAGGGGACGCCTCAGTTCGCATGCCAGAACGGCACGCCGACCGTCGTGGTAGAAGCCTGTGCCGCAGCGCGCTCTGGCATGGGCGTCGATTCATGGGCCGCCCGCCCAGCCGCCACGCCGTCGGCAAAGGCGCGCGCCATGCGCACCGGGTCGCCGGCCTGCGCGACGGCGGTGTTCAGCAAGACCGCGTCAAAGCCCAGCTCCATCACCTGCGCGGCGTGCGACGGCCGGCCCAGCCCGGCATCGACGATCAGCACCGCGTCCGGCAGGCGCCGGCGCATGGTCTCCAGCGCATACGGGTTCAGCGGCCCGCGCCCGGTGCCGATCGGCGCGGCCCAGGGCATCACCGCCGCGCAGCCGGCCGCATGCAGGCGCTGGGCCATCACCAGGTCGTCGGTGGTGTAGGCGAACACGTCAAAGCCGTCCTTGGCCAGCGCGGTCGCGGCTTCCAGCGTGGCCACGGTGTCGGGCTGCAGCGTGTAGTCGTCGCCGATCACTTCGAGCTTGATCCACGCCGTGCCGAAGATCTCGCGCGCCATCTGCGCCAGCGTGATGGCTTCCTCGGCACTGTGGCAGCCGGCGGTGTTGGGCAGAATGTGGCAGCCCAGCGCCTGGATGCGCTGCCAGAAGCTGGTGCCGCCGCCGCTCTCGGGCTGCAGCCGGCGCAGGCCGACGGTCAGCACGTCGGTGCCGCTGGCGCGCACCGCATCGCCCAGCACCTGCGGCGACGGGTAGTGCGAGGTGCCCAGGAAAAACCGGCTCGACAGCGTCGTGCCGGCGACGGTCCACGGATTGCCGTGGGCGATGGAACTGTTCATGGGGTTGCTCATGGCTAGCCTCCTGTGATCGGTGTGACCACGTCGATGCGGTCGCCGCCCTGCAAAGGGCGCTCCGGCCATTGCGGGCGCGGCACGAAACCGCTGTTGACGGCGCAGGCAAAGGCGCTTTTCAAATCGTAGCCGCGCTCGAGCAGCAGCGCGTGCAGCGTCGGGGCCTGCGTCGCGATGCGCTCGCCGTTCAGGGAAATTTCAAAAT
>JAQGMN010000316.1 GCA_028292345.1 Polaromonas sp.
TCGACCGCCTGCTGGAACAGCCACAGGTTGGGCTGGTTCTCGACCATGCGGCGGATCGCGGCCTTGTACAAAATGCGGTCGGCCTGCGCCCGGGTGGCGCGCACGGCCGGGCCCTTGCTTGAATTGAGGATGCGGAACTGGATGCCGCCCTCATCGGTCGCCAGCGCCATCGCGCCGCCCATGGCGTCGACTTCCTTGACCAGGTGGCCCTTGCCGATGCCGCCGATCGACGGGTTGCAGCTCATCTGGCCGAGCGTCTCGATGTTGTGCGTCAGCAGCAGCGTCTTGCAGCCCATGCGGGCGGCGGCCAGCGCGGCCTCGGTGCCGGCATGGCCGCCGCCGACCACGATCACGTCAAATTCCTGGGGGTAAACATAAGGTGAGGTCATCACGCATCCTTCAATAAAGTGGCATTCAGGCCAAGCGCCTGGGCACCGTTGAACTGGCGGATGTCTGCGGTCACAAACAAATCCACCCCGGCCGCCAATGCGGCGCCTACATGCAGCGCATCCATGCCGCGCATGGCACTGGCTTCCAGCGCCCGGATCGCATAGCGCTCAACGCCGGCGCTCAAGGGAACCACCTGCATGTCGGAAAAATTGCGCTCCACCTCGGCACAGGTATCGCGGTAAGAGGCATCGCTGGCCTGGGTTTCGCGCCGCACCCGGTTCAGCGCCGAATAAAGCTCGACCTTGCAATGCGGCGCGGCCACCGCCGCCGTGGCGCTGGCCACCAGCGTCAGGACGGCCTCGCGGCCGCCTTCCGGCAGGTAGCGCTTGAGCAGGGCCGATGTGTCAAAAAGAATTTTCATGCGGGCTTTTCACCAGGGTGCGCTGTCGCGCTCATCGAGCAGGGCCTTGACCGCCGAATAGCCGGGCGGCAACTGCAGCAAGGGTTCAAAAGGGCGCTTGTAGCTGGGAATCTCGACCGCCACGTCGGCCCGGACCGGAACCAGCTCGGCCACGGGCTTGCCATGGCGCAGGATCAGGACGGTTTCTCCGCGCTCGACCCGGTCAATCATGGCGGAGGCATTGGCGCGGAATTCGCTCAAAGGAATGGCATGCATTTTGTACAAGTAAAGTTATTTGTACATTTTATCGGCTTCCCCCCAAAGCGGACCGCCATCAGGGCATTCGCCTGCCGGGCTGTGATGAAATCAGTTCCATGACCCTTCCAAAACCCCTCCCCAAGCTGCTGGTTTTTGCCGGCAGCACCCGGCTCGATTCGTTCAACCGCAAGCTCGCCGGCGTGGCCGCCAGCCTGGCGCGCGCCAGCGGCGCCGAGGTCACGCACATCGAGCTGGTGGACTTCGACATTCCGATGTACAACGCCGACCTGGAAGCGCGCGGCACGCCGCCCGACGTGATGAAGCTCAAGAAAATCATGCACGACCATCCGGCCTGGATCGTCTGCTCGCCCGAGTACAACGGCAGCTACACCGCGCTGCTGAAGAACACCATCGACTGGGTGTCCAGCCCGGTCAAGGGCGATCCGGATTGGCACGACGGCTTCAAGTCCTTCACCGGCAAGGTGGTCGGCGTGCTCAGCGCCTCGCCCGGCGCGCTGGGCGGCCTGCGCTCGCAAAGCCACCTGGTGCCGCTGCTGTTCAATTCGCAGTGCTGGGTGGCGCCCACGGCCTTTGCGCTGGGCAGCGCCGCATCTGCGTTCGATGCGCAGGGCGCGCTGGTCAACGACAGCCACCGCCAGAAAGTGCAGGCGGTGATCGACCAGGTGCTGTTCGCCGCGCAGCGCCTGGCAACGTGACCGGGCAGAGCAGACTGCTCGCTTTTTGATAGCAATTTGTGCAGTCGTATAGCTCGCCAAAGCCATTTTTTATCTCCAAATGATGCAGATCAACCGGATGCCTGGCCCGTCCTCGCCATCGGTGCCATACTGATATTTGCCGATTCCCGTGTCAGCCGGGCGTAGCCAAAACGGTTCACACTTCGAGCGGCATTTTTAAAACCCAGGAGATATCCATGACCCGTGAAGTTGTAGTTGTCAGCGGTGTGCGCACCGCGATTGGAACGTTCGGCGGCAGCCTCAAAGACACGCCGCCCACCGAACTGGCCGCGCTGGTGGTGCGCGAATCGCTCGCGCGCGCCGGCGTCGAGGGCAAGGACGTCGGCCACGTCGTGTTCGGCCATGTCGTCAACACCGAGGCGAAAGACATGTACCTGTCGCGCGTGGCGGCCATCAACGGCGGCTGCGCCGAAGGCACGCCGGCCTTCAACGTCAACCGCCTGTGCGGCTCGGGCCTGCAGGCTATCATCTCGGCCAGCCAGTCGATCCTGCTGGGCGACACCGACATCGCCATTGGCGGCGGCGCCGAGTGCATGAGCCGCGGCCCCTATGCCAGCCTGGCCACGCGCTTTGGCGCGCGCATGGGCGACAGCAAGATGATCGACATGGTCGTCGGCGCGCTGCACGACCCCTTCCACACCGTCCACATGGGCGTGACGGCCGAGAATATCGCCGCCAAATGGGGCATCACGCGCGAGGAGCAGGACGCGCTGGCCGTGCAGAGCCACAACCGCGCCCAAAAAGCCATCGAGGCGGGCTACTTCAAGGAGCAGATCGTTCCGGTCATGCTCAAAAGCCGCAAGGGCGAGGTCGCCTACGACACCGACGAGCATTTCCGCCCCAACTGCACGCTGGCCGACATGGCCAAGCTCAAACCCGTGTTCATCAAGGAAAACGGCACGGTGACCGCCGGCAATGCCTCGGGCATCAACGACGCGGCCGCCGCCGTGGTGCTGATGGAAGCGGGTGTGGCCGAGGCCCGTGGCCTCAAGCCGCTGGCCCGGCTGGTGGCCTATGC
>JAQGMN010000326.1 GCA_028292345.1 Polaromonas sp.
GCCCGCGGGGCCTGCGGCACTGGCGCCCTTTGCCTGCATACCGGCGCGGCCGTGCCCGGCGGGACGCGCCGCTTCGAACCGGTTGGCCTGCGGGCCATCGCGGCGCGGCGGCGCATCGGCCAGCTTCATGGTCAGCCCGATGCGCTTGCGCGCCACGTCCACCTCGGTCACGCGCACCTTGACGATGTCGCCGGTTTTCACCACTTCCCGCGCATCGGTCACAAACTTGCTGGACAGCTGGCTCACATGCACCAGTCCGTCCTGGTGCACGCCGATGTCGATGAACGCGCCGAAAGCCGCGACATTGCTGACCGTCCCTTCGAGCAGCATGCCCTCCTTCAAGTCGCGGATGTCTTCCACGCCGTCGTTGAAGCGCGCCACCTTGAAGTCCGGGCGCGGGTCGCGCGCCGGTTTTTCCAGCTCCGCCAGGATGTCCTTCACCGTGATGACGCCAAACTTTTCATTCGCGAACAGCTCGGGCCTGAGCGTCTTGAGCATCTCGGCCCGGCCCATCAGCTCGGCGACCGGCTTGCCGGTGTGCGCCATGATCTGTTCGACCACCGCGTAGGTTTCGGGGTGCACGCCGGTCATGTCGAGCGGGTTGCTCCCGCCGCGCAGCCGCAAGAAGCCGGCGCTCTGCTCGAAAGTCTTGGCGCCCAGCCCCGTCACCTTGAGCAAATCGGCGCGGCTGGCAAAGGCGCCATTGGCATCGCGCCAGCGCACCACCGACTTGGCGACCGCCGGGCTCAGCCCCGACACGCGGGCCAGCAGCGGCACGCTGGCGGTGTTCAGTTCCACGCCGACGCGGTTCACGCAGTCCTCGACCACGGCGCTCAGGCTGCGCGCCAGGTCGCTCTGGTTCACGTCGTGCTGGTACTGGCCGACGCCGATGGATTTCGGGTCGATCTTGACCAGCTCGGCCAATGGGTCCTGCAGGCGCCGCGCAATGCTGGCCGCGCCGCGCAGGCTCACATCGACATCGGGCATTTCCTGGCTGGCGAATTCGCTGGCCGAATAGACCGATGCGCCGGCTTCGCTGACCACTACTTTTTCGATAGCAGCTTGCGCAGGCTCTGCCTGCGCCAGGGCCTGTTTCGACATGATTTTGATCAGGTCGGCGGCCAGCTTGTCGGTTTCGCGGCTGGCGGTGCCGTTGCCGATGGCGATCAGGTTCACGCCGTGCTTTTCACACAGCTTGGCCAGCAGGTGCAGCGAGCCGTCCCAGTCCTTGCGCGGCTCGTGCGGAAACACCGTGGCGGTTTCGACCAGCTTGCCGGTCGCGTCCACCACCGCCACCTTCACGCCGGTGCGAATGCCAGGGTCCAGCCCCATCACCACGCGCGGGCCGGCCGGTGCGGCCAGCAGCAGGTCGCGCAGGTTGTCGGCAAACACCTTGATGGCGACTTTCTCGGCGTCTTCGCGCAGTCGGGTGAACAGGTCGCGCTCCAGCGACAGGCTGAGCTTGACGCGCCAGGTCCAGGCAACGCATTTGCGTATCAGGTCGTCGGCCGGACGCGCCTGGTGGCGCCAGCCCAGGTGCAGTGCGATCTTGCCTTCGGCAATGCTGGGCTGACCGGCTTCGGGCGGCACCGGCAGCACCAGCTTGGCGTCCAGGATTTCCAGCCCCCGGCCGCGGAAGACGGCCAGCGCGCGGTGCGACGGCACGCGGCCAATCGGCTCGTCGTAGTCGAAATAATCGCGGAACTTGGCGGTGTCGGCATGGTGCTCGTCCTTGCCGCTGACCAGCTTGGACGACAGCAGCCCTTCGCTCCACAGCCACTGCCGCAGCGACTGCACCAGCGGCGCGTCCTCGGCCCAGCGCTCGCTCAGGATGTCGCGCACACCGTCGAGCACCGCCTGCACGGTGGTGAAGTCGTCGCCGCTCTCGTTCTTTTCGGCCCTCACAAAGGCCAACGCCTCTTGTGCGGGAATGAGCGACGGATCGGCAAACAGGCGGTCGGCCAGCGGCTCGATGCCGGCTTCGCGCGCCATCTGCCCCTTGGTGCGGCGCTTGGTCTTGTAAGGCAGGTAGAGGTCTTCCAGGTCCTGCTTGGTGGCCGCCGCTTCGATGGACGCGCGCAAGGCGGGCGTCAGCTTGCCCTGCTCGCCGATGTTTTTCAGCACCGTTTCGCGGCGGTCCTCCAGTTCGCGCAGGTAGGACAGCCGCTGCTCGAGCTCGCGCAGCTCGATGTCGTCGAGCCCGCCGGTCGCTTCCTTGCGGTAGCGCGCAATGAAGGGCACCGTGGCCCCGCCGTCGAGGAGATCGACGGCGGTCTTGACCTGGTGTTCATGGACCCTGATTTCGGCCGCAATCTGGCGAATGATTTTCTGCATGTGGTCTCGGGTTGAGATTTTTTGGCCTGCCGCCAACAGGCGCTCCCTTGCCTGCTGACGCCAAAGGGCGGAATTGTCCCACAGTCAAAACAGGCTTCACGCACCCATAATCCGGGCCAGTGACTGTGTCACCCATACCAATCAAAAAGGGAGTTCTCCATGCGTTTTCGCACCATTCTTCTGGTCGTCGCCATCTTGCTGCTGGCCGGCTTCGTGGCGTTGAACGTCGATGTATTCACCCAGCCCAGCCCCCTGAGCCTGGGCTTCACCACCATCAATGTGCCTCTCGGGCTGGTGATGCTGGGGCTGCTGGTGCTCACGCTGGTGATCTTCCTGGGCAGCACCATCTACATGCAGAGCCGCCATGTGCTGGAAGCGCGCACCCATACCCGCGAACTCAATGCCCAGCGCGAACTGGCCGACAAGGCCGAGGCTTCGCGCTTCACCGAACTGCGGTCCTACCTGGAAGCGCAGGTGCTGGCCGAGCAGCAGCGCGAGACCGCCCTGGGAACGGTGCTGGCCGACCGCTTTGCCCAGCAGCAGCAGGTCCTGCTGGCCCGCATGGAGCAGATGGACAACACCCTGGCCGCCTACATGGGCGAACTGGAGCAGCGCCTGGCGCAGCGCGCCACCACCGTCACCC
>JAQGMN010000354.1 GCA_028292345.1 Polaromonas sp.
GGACGACCGCTTCAGACTGGTTGCAGACGTTCGAATCGTGAATGGCGGGTTACGCAGAACGGCTAAAGCAGACCGCCGCAGATTCAGTGGCAAACCAACGCACATTTGCCCGGCGCCTTTCCACTGGCCGCCTTTTTTCATCTGAAGGAGTCGTCGGCACTGGTGGCTCGCAGCTGTAGTCGATCAAGTTGCCGAAGCCGCGTCGAGAGCGTCTCGACGCATGAAGGTCCAGTCGATCAGGCTTTCAATGGATGGACCAAGTGCCAGTCCCATTTCACTCAGGGCATATTCGACCTTGGGTGGCACTTGTGGATAGGTCTTTCGTGTGACGATCCCGTCCTTTTCCAGCTCCTTGAGTTGCTGAATCAACATCTTTTGATTCACGCCTTCAACACGGCGCTCCAGTTCAGAGAACCGAAGCGGCTGCTTCGCCGCAAAGAGCTGGAAGATGATGACGATCTTCCACTTGCCCTCCAGCACGCGCAGCGCTTCGCTTGTCGCAGCCGCCCACACGAGTTGCTGCCTCGGATCCTCACATTGCCAATCACGGGTTGCCATAGTGCTTACCTTTTGGTGTGTTACCCACTTTTCGGTGGGTTCTTGTCGATGCCGGTGTTCGCCCCTATTCTCTATGAATCACTTATCCAGGGGCAAAATCATGAAGATCGGCATTTTGGGAACCGGACACATCGGCAAGACGCTGGTTACGCGCTTGAGCCAGACAGGGCACGAGGTGAAAGTTGCAAATTCACGCGGCCCCGAGACGATTGATACAGAACTCCTGTCCTTTGGAGCGCGCGCTGTCACGACCGAAGAGGCGTTGGTCGATGTGGACGCGGTGATCTTGTCCATCCCGCTCAAGCGCATTGCGGCCCTCGCCTCGTCGGTCGCACGCCTTCCAGCAGAGACAGTGGTCATCGACACTTCCAACTACTACCCCTTCCGCGACGAGAAGATCGAAGCGATCGAGGGAGGACAGGTCGAGAGCGTGTGGGTTGCCGAGCAGCTCGGCCGCCCGATCGCCAAGGCCTGGAATGCCATCGGATCGGCTTCCCTGGCCAAGAAGGCTAAGCCCGCAGGAGCATCCGATCGGATCGCCATCCCTGTGGCGGCGGATCGGGAGCGCGATCGCGAGGTCGCCATGTCGCTGGTCAACGACACCGGATTGGACGCCTTCGACGCGGGCTCTCTTGCGGACTCATGGAGGCAACAACCGGGAGCGCCCGCCTACTGCACCGATCTTTCATACGCCGAGATGGGCGCCGCCTTGGCTGCCGCGGAACGAGACAGGCTGCCCAAGCGGCGGGATCTCGGCGTTGCCGTGATACAGGAACGCATGGGCGACGGCACAACGAATCCCGACGAGGACTGGGGTGTCCGGTTAGTCCGTGTGATCAACACCTGAATCCGCAAGTCGCGCCGCAAACCGCGGGCGTTGACCTCACCCTCACACAACAGGAGCTTGCGTGTGACCAGAAAGATGATCATCGGCATGCAACTGGGCAACGGCTACGGCTCCCAGCCAGGATCGTGGCGCATGCCTGGCGTCGATCCGACGAGCTACGCCAGCTTCGACGCGAAGGTGCGGCATGCACGCGCTGCCGAGCGCGGAAAGCTGCAATTTCTCTTCCTGCCGGATGGCCCCAGCAGCGTCGGCGACATCGCGCACGAGCCACCGCACTTTAATCTCGACGTCATGCTGACGCTGGCCGCGGTTGCCCGCGAAACCAGCCGCATCGGCTTGGTGGCAACGGGCTCGACCACCTTCAACGAACCGTTCAATCTTGCGCGTCAATTCAAGGCGCTGGATGTCATGAGCCGCGGGCGGGCGGGCTGGAATGCCGTCACGTCGAGCGGCGAGGACGTGGCCGCGAACTACGGCGCTCGGCTTCCTTCGAGTGCCGACCGCTACGGTCGCGCGCACGAGGTCATCGAACTTGTGCAGGCGCTGTGGGGCAGTTGGGGCCAGGATGCATGGACGCACGACCAGGAGACCGGTCAATTCGCCGACGCGACGCAGATCGCACCGATCAATCGAAGTGGTCATTTCGTCGCTTCACGCGGACCGCTGCATATCCCGCCGTCCGAACAGGGTCAGCCTGTGGTTTTTCACGCAGGCGGCAGCCCTAACGGGCATGCCCTTGCGGGACGCTACGCCAGTGCGCTCATCGGCGCCGTCTTTACGATCGAAGACGCGCTCGCGCAGCGCAAAGCCTTGCGCGATTCGGCTGAACGAGCCGGGCGCAATCCGGACGAAATCAAGTTTTTTGCCGGTCTGATGACCACGATCGCGAGTGACAAGCGGGCTGCGCTTGATCGCCGTACGGAAATGACCGGCCGAACTTACCTGCAACGCGCTGGCTATCTTGGTCAAATGCTGGGGTTGCGGCTTGACCCGACCCAGCTGGACGCGCCGCTGTCGTCCGAGCAGCTTTCCAGCGCGCAACCATCGCCACACGATCCTCGATCCGTGCACGCCTTGAAGATCGCTCGCGAAGGTTGGAGCCTGGGCGACATCCTCGCGCACGGCGTGATCGACTACCACCCAGCCATCGTCGGGCCGGCGGTTGAAGCTGCCGACCACATGCAGGCGTGGTTCGAGGCAGGTGCCGTCGACGGCTTTTGGGTCTCGCCCGATGCCTATGAAGACGGCATCGACGCCTTTGTCGATGGCGTCGTCCCGATCCTCCAAGAGCGCGGCCTGTTCCACCTCGACTACGAGGGCGCCACCCTCCGCGACCATCTGGGCGCTCCGGCCCAGTACGGCATCGATCCGCGCGTCGCAAGCTAAATCGTTTTACTCACTCAGATCCTGGAAGGAAACAATATGAAGATCGGCATCATCGGTGCAGGCAACATGGGCGGGACCGTCGCGCGCAAGCTTGTGGCGGCGGGACACTCAGTCAAACTGGCAGGGGCCAAAGGGCCGGACGACATCCGCGAGAAGGCGGAAAAAATCGGCGCTGTGCCCGTCACCTCGGAGGATGCCGTGAAGGACGTTGAGGTGATCGTTCTGTCGATACCTTTTGCAAGCATCCCGAAGGTTGCCGGGCTGTTTGCGAACGTGCCTTCAGAAGTGGTCGTGATTGACACGTCCAACTACTACCCACAGTTCGGTACGCGGATCCCGCAAGTCGAAGAGGGCAAACCCGAGAGCGTTTGGTCGAGCGAGCAGCTTGGCCGTCCGGTTGTCAAGACATTCAACGCCGTGCTTGCGAAGACGTTGGCAGACGGCGGCAAGGCCTCGGGTGACGCTGGCCGGCTCGCCATGCCGGTCGCCGGCGGCGACCAGGGCTCCAAGGCGGTCGCTCGGCAGCTGGTCGAAGCCGCCGGTTTCGATCCGCTCGACGCCGGGGAGCTTGCCGACTCGTGGCGCCAGCAACCGGGCACGCCTGCTTACTGCACCGAACTGACGATCAAGGAACTGAAGACTGCGCTCGCATCTGCGGTGAAGGACGACGCCCCACGTCAACGTGACGCGTTGATGGAGGAATTCTCAAGTGCGGAATCGCCGCCGAGCCATGAGACCGTCGTTGCACGGAACCGTGAAGTCACCGCCCCCCCGCTAAATAACCTCTGAATGGACTGTCGTATGAACGTAGGAATTATTGGATCGGGCAACATCGGAAGCACGCTGGCTCGGAACCTCAAGGCTCTTGGGAACACCGTGTTGATTGCCAACTCCCGCGGGCCTTCGACGTTGGCTGAGTTCGCAGCGGAGACAGGCGTCGTGGCGGCGACTGTCGAGCAGGCGGCACAGGCGCGTGACCTGGTGATCATCGCCATTCCGCAACTGGCGGTCTCCAATCTGCCGCTCGATGTGCTGAGGGCGAACGCGGCCGTGGTCGTTGATGCAGGAAATTACTACCCGACGCGTGACGGCGTCGTGGCTGAAGTAGAAGCGGGCGCGACCGATAGCGAATGGATTGCTTCGGTCCTCGGCAGACCCGTCATCAAAGCCTTCAACAACATCGTCGCCAATAGCCTCGCGACACGGGATGCACTTTCTGGAACTGCGGAGCGCGTTGCGCTCTCAGTTGCAGGCGATGACGTGAATGCAAAAAAACTCGTTGAGAGTGTCGTAGAACAGTTGGGGTTTGATGCCGTTGACGGCGGAACCCTCGCCGAATCGTGGAGGCAACAGCCTGGAACCCCGGCCTATTGCAAAGACCTGAACGCGGCGCAGTTGAAAGCGGCTTTGGCCAGCGCCGACCATGCCGAGATCAAGCGTTACAGGAAGGAGGCTGACGAGGCTGCAGCCCCCTATCTGAAGCCGTTCAAGGGATGACTTCGGCAGACGCCGGTACACAGCTATTTGGCAGCCCTAGCACCCTGTGGTTGCGGCTTGCGCCAGAGAAAGCTCTGCCGAACCCGTTGATGATTCAAATCTGCCTAATGGGCCAATGTCTGGTTTTGGCCGACAGCGGCCTGCCGCCAGCATAGCCTCGACGTCAGCAACCGATGCAAAGCGGACGTTGAGCGACGCTTTACGAACCTCCGCTTCAGGCCTAAAGCGGACCGAAGCCTCGTCTGTTCAAAGGTCAAAGGTCAAAGGTCACAGGTCGCAGTCGTAGTCAACGGTCAGCGGTGCGTGGTCGCTGAACTTGACGTCCTTATAGACGGCGGCTGTACGGGCGGTTGCTGCAAGGTTCGGAGTCGCCAACTGGTAGTCCAGCCGCCAGCCCACGTTCTTGGCATAGGCCTGGCCCCGGTTGCTCCACCAGGTGTAGGCTTCGCCGGTGGTTTCGGGATGTAGCCGGCGGTAGACATCGACCATGCCGCCGCCCTGTGCCGGGCTGTTCAATGCAAGCACACTTGCCCCCCCGGGTTGCGGCGAATCATCAGCAGTGCAAAGCGTGGGGGCTGTTCCCAGCAAGCCAGGGCCGCGGAACGGGCTTTGCCCGGCCGCAGGCGCAGCGGACCCCTCGGGGGGCAGCGAACCACACGCAGTGGGGAGCGTGGGGGCCAATAACCCCGTCATCCAGGCGCGCTCCTCGGGCAGAAAGCCGCTGTTCTTCCTGTTGCCCTTGAAGTTCTTCAGGTCGATTTCCTGGTGCGCAATGTTGATGTCGCCGCACAGCACGAATTCGCGGGGAGTGCCGCCGCACTGCTTCAGCGCCATCAGGCGCGGATACAGCTCGGCCAGGAAACGGAACTTGGCCGCCTGGCGTTCCTCGCCCGACGAACCGCTGGGGAAATAGCAGCTGATGACCGAGAGTTTCGGGCTGTGTGCGCGGCCGGGCCGGTCAAACCGCAGTTCGACATAGCGGCCTTCGGCATCGAACTCGGTCGAGCCATAGCCGACGATCACGTCAGTGGGCTCATGCCGGGTGTAGATGCCGACGCCCGAATAGCCTTTTTTCTCGGCGAAATGGAAGTAGCCCTTGTGGCCGGCCATTTCTTCAAAGCGCCCGCTCAGGTCGGCGGCCTGCGCCTTGAGCTCCTGCACGCAAATACAATCCGGTAGGGACTGGGCCATCCATTCCTGAAGGCCCTTGGTGGCGGCGGATCGGATGCCGTTGAGGTTGAGGCTGGTTAATCTGAACATAGCGTGAACATGGAATTTTCAATGAATACGACAACAGGGCAGGCAGGGCATCGGGATCAGGAAACGCCGGCGGGCAGCAGCCTGGCCCAAGAATTCGTGCAGTTTGCCGTCGAATCGGGGGTGCTGCGCTTCGGCCAGTTCAAGACCAAGGCCGGCCGCATGAGCCCCTACTTTTTCAACGCCGGCCTGTTTGACGACGGCGCCAAGCTCGGCCGGCTGGCGCAATTCTATGCGCGCCAGCTGCTGGCCGAAGAGCAGCGCAGCGGCCTGGCGTTCGACATGATCTTCGGCCCGGCCTACAAGGGCATTCCGCTGGCGGCCGCCGTGGCCATCGAGCTGGCGCGGCTGGGGCGCAACCTGCCGTTTGCCTACAACCGCAAGGAGGCCAAGGACCACGGCGAGGGCGGCACGCTGGTCGGGGCGAAGCTCTTGGGGCGGGTGCTGATCGTCGATGACGTGATGTCCGCCGGCACCGCCGTGCGCGAGTCGATCGCGCTGATCCAGGCGGCCGGCGCCACGCCCCATGCGGTGGCGATTGCGCTGGACCGCCAGGAAAAGGCCACCGAAAACGGGATCGATGTCGCGCACAGCGCGGTGCAATATGTCACGCGGCAGCTCGGATTGCAGGTTTGCGCCATTGCGCGGCTGAGCGACTTGCTGCAGTATCTGGCCTTGCACAGCGGCGGTGCAACCGGCGGCGAAAGCGCCGATGCAGCGCAGCTGAAAGACCATTACCAGTCGGTTCTGGCTTACCGCGAACGCTACGGCGTCAACTGAAGAAGAAATCCAATTGCGCCTGCCCTCACTGCTCACGCCCGCGCTTGCCGGTCTTGCTTTCTGGCTGGGCGGCGCTGCGGCGGCGCAGGACATCTATTCCTGCGTGGATGCGAAAGGCCGCACCCTCACCGCCGATCGCCCCATTCCCGAATGCACCGACCGCACCCAGCGCGCACTGTCGCCGTCCGGGCTGGTCAAGCGCCAGATCGGCCCCTCGCTGACCGCGCATGAACAGGCCGCGCAGGATGAAAAGGACAGGCGGGCGGCCGAACTGCGCGCCCGCGAGGTCGAGGAGCGGCGCCGCGACAAGGCGCTGCTGCTGCGCTATCCGACGCCTGAAACGCATGACCGCGAACGCGCGGCCGCGCTGCTGCAGATCGACGAGGTCATCAAGGCATCAAACAAGCGGCGCGGCGAGCTGGCCGACCAGCGCAAGTCGCTGGGCGGCGAACTGGAGTTTTACGCCAGGGACACGTCCAGGGCACCCGCATCGCTCAAGCGCAGGCTGGAGGAGAACGAGGGCAGCGCCAGCGTCCAGCAGCGGTTCATCGCCGACCAGGAGCAGGAAAAAAAGCGCGTCAACCAGCGCTTTGATGAAGAGCTGGCCAAGCTCCGGCAGCTGTGGGCGCTGGCAAATCCGCCCACCGGTGGTTCCCGCACCGTCAGAAACTGAATTATGAAGCCGGATTGCCGGTTTGCGCAATGCTGGCGTGCATCGGAAGCTACTATTTCAATAGCGCCTTGATGAATGGGCAGCGCGGCGTCAAGCCAGCTTTTGCTTCAGCAATTCATTCACCTGCGCCGGGTTGGCCTTGCCCTTGGTCGCCTTCATGGCCTGGCCGACCAGGGCGTTGAAGGCCTTGGTGTTGCCGGCGCGCACTTCGGCAACGTTCC
The DNA here is from genome assembly GCA_028292345.1 of Polaromonas sp. Taxonomy (GTDB): domain Bacteria; phylum Pseudomonadota; class Gammaproteobacteria; order Burkholderiales; family Burkholderiaceae_C; genus Polaromonas. Next base: position 7,220 of record JAQGMN010000354.1, read on the forward strand.
TGGCATTGGCGGCGAGCACGTCGTCGATGATTTTTTCGAGTTCGCCGGTGTCGCTCATCTGCCGAAGGCCCTTGGCCTCGATCAGCGCATCCACATCCTGGCCTTCACCGGTCCACAAGGCGTCAAACACCTGTCGGGCCGCATTGTTGGAAATCGTGCCGTCGGCAATCCGCTTGATCAGCGCGCCTAGCTGGCTGGCGCTGACGCTGGACGCTTCAATCGGCTTTTCCTCGGCATTCAGGCGGCGCGACAGCTCGCCCATGACCCAGTTGCTGGCCAGCTTGGCCTGCCCGCTGGCGCTCGCCACGGCCTCGAAGTAAGCCGCCGTCGCCTTGCTCTGCGTCAGCTGGCCGGCGTCGTACTCGCTCAGGCCGTAGTCGGCCATGAAGCGCGCAGCCATCACGCGCGGCAGTTCCGACATCTCCGAGCGCGTCTTTTCCACCCAGTCCCGGCCAATCACCAGCGGCGGCAGGTCCGGGTCGGGGAAATAGCGGTAGTCGGCCGCGTCTTCCTTGCTGCGCATGCTGCGCGTCTCGCCCGTGTCCGGATCGAACAGCACGGTGGCCTGCTGGATGTCGTGGCCGTCCTCGATCTGCTCGATCTGCCAGCGCACCTCGTAGTCCATCGCCTGCTGCATGAACTTGAAGCTGTTCAGGTTCTTGATCTCGCGGCGCGTGCCCAGCGGCGCGCCGGGTTTCCTCACCGACACGTTGGCGTCGCAGCGAAAGCTGCCTTCCTGCATGTTGCCGTCGCAAATGCCGATCCAGGTCACGATCTTGTGCAGCTCTTTGGCGTAGGCCACCGCCTCGGCGGTCGATCGCATGTCGGGTTCGGTGACGATTTCGAGCAGCGGCGTGCCGGCGCGGTTCAGGTCGATGCCGCTCATGCCGATGAAGTCCTCGTGCAGCGACTTGCCGGCGTCCTCTTCCAGGTGGGCGCGCACCAGGCGCACCGATTTCTTCTCGCCGTCCAGGAAGAACTCGACCACGCCGCCCTGCACCACCGGAATCTCGAACTGGCTGATCTGGTAGCCCTTGGGCAGGTCGGGGTAGAAGTAGTTCTTGCGGGCGAACACGCTGCTTTCGGCAATGTGCGCATTCACCGCCAGGCCGAACTCGATGGCCCGCTGCACCGCGCCCTTGTTCATCACCGGCAGCGCGCCGGGCAAGGCGAAGTCCACCGCCGAGGCATTGGTGTTGGGCTCGGCGCCGAACGAGGTCGAGGCGCGGCTGAATATTTTCGATTGCGTGGTCAGCTGGGTGTGGGTTTCAAAGCCGATGACGACTTCGTAACCCTGCACCAGCAGGGATTGGGTGTCTTTGCTCATGCCGAAGCTCCCGGTGCTTTCTGGTGCCAGTCGGTCGCCAGCTGAAACTGGTGCGCCGCACCCAGCAGCTGCGCTTCCTTGAAATAGTTGCCGATCAGCTGCAGGCCGACCGGCATGCCGCCCTCGCCGAAGCCCGCCGGAATGCTCATGCCGGGCAGGCCGGCCAGGCTCGACGACAGGGTGTAGATGTCGGCCAGGTAATTGGCCACCGGGTCGTCGGATTTTTCGCCGATCTTCCAAGCCACGGTGGGCGAGACCGGCCCGGCAATCACGTCGCACTCGGCAAAAGCAGTCTGGAAATCCTGCGCGATCAGGCGGCGGATTTTTTGCGCCTTTAGGTAGTAGGCGTCGTAATAGCCGTGCGACAGCACATAGGTGCCGATCATGATGCGGCGCGTCGCCTCGTCGCCGAAGCCTTGCGAGCGCGACTTCTTGTACATGTCGCTCAGGTCGGTGTAGTTCGCGGCGCGGTGGCCGTAGCGCACGCCGTCGAAGCGGCTCAGGTTGCTGCTGGCCTCGGCCGGGGCGATGACGTAATACACCGGAATCGACAGTTCGGTCAGCGGCAGGCTCACATCGACCAGCGTGGCGCCGAGCTTTTCAAACTCGCTAAGGGCGCCGCGCACGGCGGCCAGTACGTCGGGCGCGCAGCCGGCGCCGAAAAACTGCGTGGGCAGGCCAATTCTCAAGCCTTTTAGCGGATTTGCGCTTGTCCCATATACCCGAGTAGCTATTAAATCAGTAGCGTAGTCAACGGCGGGCAGGTCCAGCGAGGTCGAGTCGCGGTCGGGGTCGGGGCCGGCCATGGCGGACAGCAGCAGCGCGCAGTCGAGCGCGCTGCGCGCCATCGGACCGGCCTGGTCCAGGCTGGAGGCAAACGCCACCATGCCGTAGCGCGAGCAGCGGCCATAGGTCGGCTTGATGCCGGTGATGCCGGTCAGCGAGGCGGGCTGGCGGATCGAGCCGCCCGTGTCGGTGCCGGTGGCAGCGGGCACCAGGCGCGCCGCCACCGCCGCCGCCGAACCGCCCGAGGAACCGCCCGGAACCCGGCTGGTGTCCCACGGGTTCTGCACTTTTTGATAGGCGCTGTTCTCATTGCCCGAGCCCATGGCGAACTCGTCGCAGTTGAGCTTGCCCAGCGTGACCATGCCGGCGCCGCCGGGGCCAACGCCCAGCCGGCTGACCACGGTCGCGTCGAACGGGCTGCGGTAGTTGGCCAGCATCTTCGAGCCGGCCGTGGTCGGAAAGTCGCGGGTGACAAACACGTCCTTGTGCGCCAGCGGCACGCCGAGCAGAGGCGTGCGTTCGCCGGCTGCGAGCCGCGCATCGGCGGCGCGGGCCTGCGCCAGCGACACCTCGGCATCCAGGGCCAGGAAGGCGCCCAGTTGGGCGTGCTGCCCGATGCGGTTCAGGAAGTGCTGCGTGACTTCCACGCTGGAGATGCTGCCGGCGGCCAGCCGGGCGGCCAGTTGCGCGACGCCGAGGTCGTGAAGGTCCAGGTTCAGGGGGCGGGGGGAGGACAGGCTGCTCATTCGATCACTTTCGGCACAAGGAACAGGCCGCGCTCGACGGCCGGGGCGCTGGCCTGGCTGGCCTCGCGCTGGTTCGGTTCGCTGGC
>JAQGMN010000405.1 GCA_028292345.1 Polaromonas sp.
GAGCCGATGTAGTCCTTCTTGCCCACTTCCACGCCGTTGTGGCGCAGGATGGCATAGGCCGTCGTGGTGTGGAAGAAGAAATGCGGCAGGCCGTAGTTGAACAGGTAGGACTCGCCGGTGAAGCGCTTTTCCTTCGGCGTGCCGGCCTGCGTCACGATCTCGCGCGTGGCGGCATCGTCAAACAAGGCCGCATCCAGGCCGCCAATGAATTCCAGCACGGTGGCAATGCGCGCCTGCAGGTCGTCAAAAGTCAGTTCCTTGTCTTCCAGCTTGGGAACGTCCACGCCGGCCAGCCGTGCGGCGACGCTTTTGGCGAAGTCGCTGGCGACCTGGACCTGGCGCAACAGCGGAAACATGTCGGGGAAAAGGCGCGCCTGCAGCAAGGCATTGGGGTCGATGTTCTTCGCGGCCGCATGGGCTTGGGCCTTGGCCAGGACGCCGCCGAGGCCGCCCAGCATCTGTTTGAAAACGGGAATCGAGGCAGTGTGGATCGCGCGGGTCATGGGTTCTTTCAATGGGGAATGTCAACGGGAAGGCAGCCTGCGCTGCATGGCAAAGCCGCAAAATGCCCCCGCATTCTCGCTGACACCGGGAAGCCGGCACACGCCCGGCCTTTCCTGAGTCACCGTCACTGCCCGAAATCAGCTGGCAAGGATCTCCATGTCTTGCGGCAAGCCGGCCCAGAGCAGGGTTTCGTCCTCGCCGGGCTCGTCCCGCAGCGGGCGCAGGTCGGCATCCATCCACAGGTTGTGGGTGTTGCCGCACAGGGCCAGGCCGTAGCTGTCGGTTTCCCAGACCGGTCCATATTCGAATGAGCCGTCCAGGTTGCGCAGGCCGCTGGCCGATGAAAGGCGCGTGCAGCGCAGGATCAGTCCGGTCGAGGGGCCCAGGGCGCTGCGCACGACGATCGCCAGATCGTTTACTTTGCATTTCATATCTCACGTCCTTCGGTTTTTTTCAAACCACCGCTGCCGCACCGCTTGCCGCCCTGCCCTACCGCAGCATCCCTCCCACGGCATGCAGGGATTGAAGGCGCTTACAGGCGGATCGAACAAAGCGAACACCCAGCCAGAGATTTGATAAAAACGTAATAATTAATTAAATTGTAAATTTATTGATGAATTTACAATTTGCATTATCACGTAGGAACATGCCTACAAAATAGCAAAGCTCAAAAAGACCCCTTTCACTGTTGTATTTTCAGGTTTTCAAAAATTCTTCCCTTTGCAAGCCTTTCGGCAGCTAGGAAATTTCCTACAAAATCATGGATATTCAAGGCCGTTTCAGGGAATCAGGATGCCATTTCAGTTACATGAAAGTCATCGCATCCGGAAACACCGGCAATTGCGCTTGCGCAACTAGCCGCGCAGGTAGCGCTCCAGGATGGCCAGTTCGCTGGTCGTCGGAACGCCCTTGCCGGTGATGACCGCATGGATATTGCCGGTGAATCCCGCCTGCGGGTAATAGCTGCGAAATCCCCAGCCGATCAGCATCTGGTTGAAATAGCCCGGAGCAAACGTGGCGCTGCCGCTGTCCACCAGCGCCGAGTTGACGCGCAGCGCCTGCTCCTCGGGCGCGCAGGTGAAGGACAGCACCGACAGCCGGTTCGGCGCCAGCTTGTCGGGGCTGCTCAGCTCCACCTTCCGGCCTTGGGCATCCTCCCACCTGACGACAGGATGGCCCTTGGAAAACGCCAGTTCGCAGGCATGGTTCGCCTCGGTCTCGGATGCCTGGAAAACCAGGCCGCTGGTGTTTTGCGACCCGATGCCGACGGCGGCAACGGCAAAGTAGCTGTCCTCGATGTTGTAGGGAACGCGGTTGACGGGCCGGGGCCGCACGTTGGCCTGCGGTACCGCCTTCTTGCACCAAAAGCCAAAGGTGTCCTCCGCATGCACCGAGCTTTTGCGGCCATTGGCCATGCGCAGCACCGGCAGCGTCATGCGGCCCATGGCCGGGGTTTCCGTATTGGTCCAGTTGATCATTTCCATCGGATTGCCCGGGCTCGAACCATAGCCCGAGTCGGACACGGCGCGCACCACCTGGCCGCTGGCTGCCGGCGCGCCGAGCATGTAGTCGCTGTAGCCGTCGGCCATGTCCCATTTGCACGCGCCGTAACGGGCGATGATCGCCATGGCCGCGTCGCCCAGGCTGGTGGACGCATGGGCCACCGGATCGGTGAGCGAGAACACCTTGCGCGGCGGCGGCACCGGCAGCGAAGGCTGTCCGATGCTGGCATAGCTCAGCACGGCCACCTGGTTTTCAGCCGGCGTGTAGCTGAAGGAATCCTGCCCGTTGGGACCCGCCGGAATCGTCAGTTCTTCCTTGCTGAGCTTGCCCCGGCCCTTGACCGCCACCGCAAGCCGCACGGGCCGGGCCAGGTTGCCCCGGGCATAGACCGTGATGGTGACGGGCGTGCCCGCGCGCGCATGACCCGGTCCGTCGTCGAACAGCATGGCTTGCGCAATGCCGGCCGATGCCTTCATGACGCCAGAGACCAGCGGCTCCAGCGTTTTGTTCTGGTGCCAGCCGGCCACATGGCTCAGGGCATTGCTGCGTATCGGCCAGTGGTTGCCCGCCATCCAGCTGTACACCTCGACGCCGTTTTGCAGCGCCAGGTCGATCGTGTACCGGAAGCTTTCGGCCCAGCGCGGGTCATCGACCGGCATGCCGACTTCACCCAGCGCAAGCTTCACCCCTTTTTCCCGCGCCCAGTCCACCGCCGACCTGATCCGGTCGCGTCCGGTGCTGCGGGTGATCGGCGCGGGCTGAAAGCCGCCGGTTTTCCTGTCGGACGATTCGATGTCCCAGTCGAAGGCCTGCCCGGTGCTGCGCCGGTCCAGATAGGCATGCACTTCATAAATCAGCCCGTCTCCCTTCAGCGGATAGCCCGGGTTTTTGGTGGCCAGGCTTGCCGCGCTGCTCCAGTCGTTTCCGGCGACATAGATGGGCGTTTCCTTGTCCATGGCGCGGATGGCGTCCACCGCCGCCTGCATGAACACCGGCACGATCATCAGGTCCTCGCGGCCTCGTTTGCTTTCGACGATGCTGCCCCGCTCCGGCATCTCGTGGGGCTCGTTCATCAGGCCGTAGCCGCCCAGGCCGGGATGGCCCTTCCACATCGCCACGATGCGGCGCCATATGTCGGTAAACAGGGCAGGCGTGAGCGTCGCGCCCTTTTCCAGCGCAAAAATCCGCCGCACTATTTGCGACCTGTCGGTCGTGTAGGGCCTGAGCAAGGGGTCGGGCGCCGCCTTCAGGCCGATGACCGAGCCATCGGGCTGGTAGATGAAGTCCCAGTAGCGCGCATAGTTGTGCAGGTCGATGATGCAGCGGGTGCCCGACGCGGCATGGGCATCGAGCAATCCGGTGATGTAGGACGCATAGCCCGCATGAATGGCGCCCGGTTCGCCGATCAGCGACCGGGCAGCGGCATTGGCGGTGGTGCCCGGCAGCATGGGCTGGAGCAGTTCCCACTGGATGGGCAGCCGGTTCTTGGTGAACCCGCACGCGGCCAGGTAGGCCACGTCGGACTTGCGCGGCACGGTGAAATGAATGTTGGGGGCCGAACTGAGCCCGTGGCGCAGTCCGGGTATGGCCCATTCCAGGCCGGAGAGGTTGCTCCCCATGACGACCGGGGGCATTTTTGCCTCGGGCTGCCCGGCCGCCTGCGCATGCTGCCGGCCCCATAGGGCCAGTGCAGCCATGGATGCGGCGGCCTGCGAAAATTCTCTCCTGTGCATGGGTGTTCTCTCCGTGGAAAATCGGTGTCCGGCCTCCTTTCATCCCGGCGGGACTGCAGGGACAATTTGAGCAATGGCTGGGCCTGGCCCTGTTTTTTAAGGGAACATCGGCCCATCGTCAATCAGCGACCGGCCTATTGACACGCCAGCCCACGACCGATTCGGGGAGAACCTCATCAACCTTCGCCAGCTTCAGTATTTCGCCCGCATCGTCGAAACCGGCAACATCACCCGCGCCGCCGAGCAGCTGTATGTGGCCCAGCCGGCGCTGGGCCTGCAGATTCGCCAGCTGGAGGAGCAGCTCGGCGTGCGCCTGCTGAGCCGGCACTCGCGCGGCGTCTCGCCCACGCGCGCCGGGCAGGTGCTGTACGAGCGGGCCTGCGAAATCCTGCGGCTGGTCGATGAAACCGGGCGCGAGGTGACGGCGGCCGGCCGGCTCGAGCGCGAAGGCATCGTGCTGGGCCTGACCAACGGCTTCATGAACATGGTCGGGCGCGACCTGATCCTGCGCTCGCGCCAGGACCTGCCGGCCGTCAAGCTCAGCCTGGTCGAGGAACGCAGCGTGGTGCTGATCGATGCGCTGGAGCGCCATGAAATCGACATTGCGCTGGCCTACGAGGTGCATGAGCGGCCCGGCCTGCTGCGGGTGCCGCTGGTCGAGGAAGAAATGCTGTTTGTCTCGGCATCCAGCAAGGTGCCGGCCGAAGAGTTGCAGCAGCCCATCGAATTCTCGGCGCTGGCCCGCCATGCCCTGGTGCTGCCAGGCAAGCGCGACGGCGTTCGCCAGCAGGTGCTGGCCACGGCCAAGCGGCTGGCGCTTGAGCTGAACGTCATGCTCGATGTGTCGTCGATTTCGATGATGAAGAACATGGTGGCGCACGGCGATGCGGCGGCGGTCATGCCCTATGGCAATGCCATCGACGACATCGAAAGCGGCCGGCTGGCGGGCCGGCGCATCGTCAACCCGAGCCTCAGGCGCACGCTCTACCTGGTGCGCTCACTGCGGCGCGCACCGTTAAAGTACGAGGAAGAACTGCTCGAACTGCTGGGCGCCATGAGCGTGCTGTTCGCCGAAAAACTCGGGCCGCTGGCCCGCCGCCTGGGGGCGCTCGACGAGCCGCTGGCCGCCACGCTAGGGACACTGCAGCACAGGGCTCAGGATAAACCCTGAGTTTTCGGCCCCAGCCACAATAAAAAACTTGGGGCAGGCAGACATCGATCGTTTTGGACTTTAGAGGCGCAATTCGTTGTAATTCTTCCATGCCCTACCGGCATGCGAAGTTCAACAAAAGGCTGCGTCAAGCAGCCTTGCCACAGGAGACAAGACCATGACGATGCAGCCTATTGACCGGCGGGGGTTTCTGCGCGATGCCGGACTGGCCAGCGCCGCGCTGGCATTACCCGCGTTGGGCCGGGCTCAGGATTACCCCAATAAACCTATCAAGCTCAACGTCGGCTTCTCGGCCGGCGGCCTGACCGACGTGCTGGCGCGCCTGACGGCCACCAGCCTGGGCGACAAGCTGGGCCAGCCGGTCATCATTGAAAACAAGACCGGCGCTGCGGGCAACCTGGCGACCGAATTTGTTGCCAAGGCGCCGGCCGACGGCTACAACTTGCTGTTCTCCTCGGTCGGCCAGATCGTGGTGTCGCCGCACACCTACACCGGCATGCGGGTCGATCCGCAGGCGGACCTGTCGCACATCTCGATGATTGGCGAAGGCGACCTGATCCTGACGGTGAACTCGCTGGTGCCGGCGCAGACCATCCAGGAGTTCATAGCGCTGGTCAAGAAGAACCCGGAAAAGATGTTTTATGCCGATTCAGGCGCGGGCGGCAACCTGCATCTGTACATGGAGTATTTCATCCTGCGGGCCGGCCTGAAGATGACCGGCGTGCTCTACCGGGGAACGGCCCAGCTGATGGCGGACT